>JBDKJZ010000516.1:0-4145 GCA_039796375.1 Pseudomonadota bacterium | reverse complement strand
GAACACGCTGATGTTGACCGCGGTGAGCGCGCTGTGCGCTTGGTTCGGTGCTGGGCGCGAATGGCCCGGGCTGCTCCCGCGTTTGAACCGTGGCTCCGCCGGCGCGCGTGAAGCGCGGCTGTTGCTGTGGGTTGTCGCGATGCTGGTGGTCGTCAGTATGGCGGGTGCCGTCACCGCGCTTGGCGACACCCTCTTTCCGGTGTCGCCGACTGAAGGCGAGGGACTACTCGCGCGCATTAAGGGCGACCTAAGTTTAGGCACGCATTTCCTCGTCAGGCTCCGCGTCATCCATCCAATACTGGCTGTCGCCGTGGGCATCGGTGCAGCGCTGCTGTGCCAACGATTTACCGACCGAGAGGATGAAAGTGGACGCTTGGCGACATGGACCTATTGGATCGTCTGGGCCCAGATGTCACTCGGCGCATTCAGTATCGCGCTAGGAGCTCCAGGTTGGATGCAGCTGCTGCACTTGTTGTTAGCGCAGGTCTTGTGGCTGCTGCTGGTGCTCCTGTACTTCTCAGTCAGAACGTCTTCCCGAACGCCAACGCGGGTCTGACCCCAGTTCTTCTAGCCCCTGAGGCGTGTGATTGCGGGATTGGGTCCCTGAACTTTGCCGTCGTTGTAGACGTAGAAGCCGCAATCGCTCTTGTGACCCAGCTGTCCTGCCGCGACCAGACTGCGCAGCACGGGTGCTGGTCGGTACTTGCTGTCGGAGAAATCGCGATACAGCACCAAGGCGATCGCGAGGACAGTGTCGAGACCAATGAGATCCGCTAGGCGCAGGGGACCCATAGGGTGGTTGAGGCCGTGTTGAATCGCCAAATCGATGTCTTCGATGCAAGCGACGCCGTCTTGAAGCGCAAAACACGCTTCATTCAGCATGGGAATCAAGATGCGATTCACGATGAAGCCCGGGCGGTCTTGACTCCGCACCACCGTCTTTCCGAGGTGCCCGGCCAAGTCCGTTACCAGCGCGGCCGTGGCGTCGCTGGTTCGCAGTCCCGTCACTACCTCCACTAACTTCATCACGGGCACGGGATTCATGAAATGCATGCCCACGACGTGATCGGGGCGGGACGTGAACCCAGCCAGTTCGGTGATCGAAATGGACGAAGTGTTTGACGCCAAGATCGCGTCCCTGGGCGTGGTGGCGTCGAGTGTTTCGAATAGGCGTCGTTTAACCACTAGGTCTTCCGAGACCGCTTCGATCACTAGCTGCGCACTCTTTGCGGCGTCTGCCACGGTGCTCGCCGTGAGGCGTTGAGCCGTCTCTGCAGCAGCCGCGCCGGTGAGGCGCCCTTTGCCTACGAGTGCGTCCAGCTGGTGAATAATCCGATCGCGCCCCGCGGTCGCCGTCGCCCAATCTGCGTCGCTCAGCGTCACTAAGTAACCGGACTGGGCGCACACCTGGGCTATCCCGCGGCCCATTTGGCCGGCCCCTACGACGAGAACGTGCTTCAGATCGCTGAGTTTCATGCTGTCCGGTGGCCCTGTAGCACGGTGGAGTCTCGTCCGTCGCTCCCCACCTTTCCGAGCAGCGCGCGTTTCACTCAATCGCACCCTGGGTTTCACCCGGGCCACACCTGGGTCGGCTCCCTGCAGGTCGAGCGCTCAGTCGAGGAGCGCGAGCAAGTCTTCACGGGTCAAAGATTGCGCGCCGGCCCCGTCCGCGAGCGCTGCGTCTGCGATCGCGCGCTTTTGGTCCTGAAGTGCGAGGATGCGCTCCTCGACCGTGTCTCGGCTGACGAGGCGGTACACAAATACAGGGTTTTCCTGGCCGATCCGGTGGGCTCGGTCCATCGCCTGCTGTTCAACCGCCGGGTTCCACCAGAGGTCCATCAAGAATACATGGTCAGCGGCTGTGAGGTTTAGACCCGTACCGCCCGCTTTCAGACTCAAGAGCATGACCTCTGGGCCGCCGGGACTCTGGAAGTCGGCCACAACCTGACCACGGTCGCGGGTACTGCCGTCGAGACGGTTGAAGCGTATTCCGCGCGCGGTCATGTGGGGCTCGAGTAAGTCGAGGAAGCTAGTCCACTGTGAGAAGACCAGCGACTTGTGTCCATCCGCTTGGGCGGCTTCCAGCGCATCCACTAGACGTTCGGTCTTCGACGAAGACACAGCGTCGCTGCCCGGAACCAGAGCGGGGTGACACGCTGCTTGTCGTAGGCGCAGCAGGGCCTCCAAAGCTTGCATTACGCCGCCGCCCGCACGCAGCTGCTCCACGACTTCCTTCTTCGTGGCGGCCGAAATTGCATCGTACAGCTGCCGTTCTGTCTCGCTCAAGTCACAGCGCAACACGACGTCGCTCCGCGGGGGGAGCTCGGGTGCAACCGTTTTCTTGTCGCGACGCAGCAGGAACGGGCGAATCTTGCTTCGCAGGCGTGCGGCCGCGCCCGACACGCCCAGGCTGATCGGCTCGGAGTACTGAGCCTGGAACTCGCTTCGTCCACCCAGAAGCCCCGGGTTGCTGAAGTGAAACTGGCTCCAGAGTTCTTCCAGGCGATTCTCGACGGGCGTGCCGCTCAGTGTCATCCTAAACTGCGCTTTCAAGCTGTACGCCGCCTGGGTGACTTGACTCTCGGGGTTCTTAATTGTTTGCGCTTCATCGAGCACCACGACGTCCCAGTTCACCGCGGCAAGGGTCGCCTGGTCGAGGCGAAGCAAGGCGTAGGACGTGAGGGTGACCGCCGTATCGGGATCGAGTCGGCGCTTGGGCCCATGGTAGACGTCGAAGCTCAACCCGGGACGAAACTTGCGCAGCTCATCGGCCCAGTTGTGGACGACGCTTGTCGGGCACACCACTAAACAACGACCTCGGAGCACGCACAGCGCTTGGAGGGTCTTTCCAAGACCCATGTCATCCGCAAGCGTAGCTCCCATGCCGGCGTCCCTCAGAAAACAAAGCCAGTTCACTCCCACCCGCTGGTAGTGACGGAGGTCTGCTTTGAGGTCGACAGGGAGGTCTGCCTCGGGGATAGCCTCGAATTCGCCAGCGAGGGCGCGAAGTCGAGTGAGCTCCGGCGGGCCTGGGGCGTCCAGGGCTTCGCACAGCGCCGCTAGTTCTGGTAGCGCGTGCTTTGGAAGCTGTTCCTCACCGCTTGCGTCGCGCTGGCGCGCATTCAGGAGCTGCTCCACCCGGTCTCCATAGAGGGTCATCCAGTTCGCGGGGATGCGGGCGAAGCCTCCGCCAAGAAGCGGTACCAGCGAGTGCCCTTCGCGGAAGGCCCGTAGCACGGATTCTGCGCTGGCTTCTAGGGTCTCACCTTGTTCATTCTTTCCGTCGAATCTCAAGCTGAACGAGCGGTCGCTCGGTTGCAGCTGGGGCGCGAGCTCGGCGCGATGGATAAACCGACGGCCCTGGTTCCCCGCGAGCTCGCCGTCCCACTGCTCTAGGCGCTGAGCGAGCTCGATGGCGCGGTGACCTTGCGCCCGTAACGGGGTGCCTGGGGTCAAGCCGAGCAAGTGGCGGGTCTCCGCGACCGCGCGCTGTTCCGCGGACTCGTTGCGCTGGGGGATCGCGCCGCCGAGGTGAACTAGGCGGCCGCTGTCGATGCGAGCGAGCGGCGGATCGCCGTAGACGAGTGTGCCGAATACGGTGAGACAGTCGGCGACCTGTTCGACCTGGAGACGGATCCTCGGTAGAATTCCGCTCACCAGCTCCGGTAGTCGGTCGGTCTGGATACTGACGGCGAACCGCTTCCTGAGCTCGGGGAGTACCTCGGTCACCAATGTGAGCACGTCGGCGCCCGCGTAGCGCTTCTTGCTCGGCAGGTGCTCAAGCTTCACGCCAGTGACGTCCGTGTCGGCGAGCTCGTGCAGGGTGTCGCCAGCGAGCGCGACCCCAGAAGCCACTACCTCTGTGATTCGTGGATCGGCTCTTAGCTCCACGTCAAAGGCATCGGCTCCAGAGCGAGTGCACTCGTGGCTGAGCGTGCAGCTTGGGCGAAGCAGCTCTGTTGACGAAATGACGCTCTTGCCGTCGAGCTCCAGATTTTGCGCGGCTGCGAGCGTACGTAGGACGCTGCCGGCGATTTCGCGTGGCACCATTGTCGTTCCTGGCTGCAGCACCCGGTCGACATTCAGGTCGCCCTGCGATGGGCTTAGCTCCACGCCTTCAGTCTGACGAGCGACCGCCGAGGCCA
>JBDKJZ010000515.1:0-4147 GCA_039796375.1 Pseudomonadota bacterium | reverse complement strand
TCGTATCGGACTTTGCTCAGCTGGATCCGCCGCGGCTGAGCGCTAACCCTCGCCGCTCGGTTGTGATTCTCGCCGAGGGGGGGTATGTGAGCCGTCTCTTGAGCGAAGTAATCACCATAGAACGATTGATCCCAGGCGGAGACGGCTTTGGCCGTTTGGCGGACGGGTGCCCGGTGTTTGTGTCTGGCGCTTTTCCCGGCGACGAGGTTGCGGTTTTGGAGCTCGACCGCCGCCCCGGGTATGCCCGCGCGACGTCTTTCCGCCTTGAGAAGCCGTCTGCGCTTCGGGTGCGGGCGGAATGCCCAGTCGCCGACGCGTGCGGCGGTTGTGACTGGATGACCCTTGAGCTGGGGGCGCAGCGCGCTGGCAAGCTCGAGATCCTCCGAGATGCCCTGCGTCGAACCGGCGGGTTTCAGGAGCTCCCCTTCGAGATCCGCTCTGTGGTTGGCCCATCGACACAGTACCGCTCAAGGGTTCGAGTCCGTGTGCGGGAGGGGAAGCTGGGTTTCTTCGCCAAGGGCAGCCACCAGCTGGTGCAGTTCGAGAGCTGCCTAGTGGCGACGCCAGCCGTCAACCGCGCCCTCGACAAGCTGCGCGAATACGTCGCGCTCCGTCCGGGCGACTTCGAACAGTTCGACGAAGCCGAGGTGCGTGCCCTCCCCGGCGAGGAGCGCCCGACGCTCTGCCTATGGCTAGGTGAGAAACGTCGTGGTCTGACGTCTGCGTCGCGTCGCATGCTCGAAGGCATGAAGGACGACTTCATCGTGGGCGTCAAGCGCTCGACGCGGCAGGGTGAGCGCGTCGTGGTTCGGGCCGAAGAGCATCATCACCTGAGCGTGAGTGGCGGTATCCGCTTGCGGCTGGGCCCGTTTGACTTCTCTCAGGTGAACCTGGAAATCAATCAGCGTATCGTGGATGAGCTCGTCCAGGGCGCTGGCCAACGCCACGCGCGTTCATTCTTGGATCTCTATTGTGGCGCCGGAAACTTCAGCTTGCCGCTGCGGCGCGCCGGGATCTGGGGCGTGGGCATCGAGTCGAACCCGAGCGCGATCGTCCACGCACAGGCCGCACTCGACGAACAACTCAGCGGAGCTGATGCGCCCTCGATCACCGCTAAGACGCCGCCGTTCATAGCTGGGCACGTGGCGCCCCAAACCAAACTCCTCTTAGAGGCCAAGCAGGTTTTTGATTTGGTCGTGCTCGACCCTCCACGCTCGGGGGCCAAAGAGGTGATAGAGTCCGTGGCCAAGCTGGCGCGGAAATGGGTGTTCGTCTGCGCCTGTGACCCGGTCACCTTCGCACGTGACCTCAAGTTGCTCGTGAGTAAGGGCTTTGAACTCGAACAAGTCACCGCTTACGACATGTTTCCGCAGACCCACCACGTCGAAGCGACGGCCTGGCTGCGGAAACGGGGCTAGCCCCAAGCACTCGCGTACCGTGGTTCGGCGCGTTTACTGGTAACGGGCAACGGTTGGGTCGACCTCCTGTGACCAGGCATCGATGCCGCCGCTGACGTTGTAGACTTCTTTGAACCCTTGGTTGATGAAGAAGTCTGCCGCTTGGGCGCTGCGGGTCCCGTGGTGGCACATCAGGTAGAGGGGCGTGGTTTTTGGCAAAGCCATGATCTCAGTCTGTGCTTCTCGGTCCATCAGCTGCGCGTCGACCACCTGGGCGATCGCGAGCTCGGCGGGGGTACGGACGTCATAGAAGTGGAACCTCTCGCTGGCCGCCTTGGCTCGCTCAAGGCGGGCTTTGACTTCCAGCACGCCGATGGGGCGGACCTTAGCCGGCTCATTTGGATTGTCGATCTTGAAGGCCTTACCGTCTGGGGTCTCCACGAAATCGATCGACACGCCCTCTGCGCGCTTGGCGCTACCGCGGTCAACCAGCACCTGCACTGGACCCGCGTCAACAACTAGATCGCTGCCGCCCTTGGGCCCGATCGAGAGCCCGTGGTTGAACTTGGCGTCCACCTCGAGTCGCACAAACTCGCCCGGTGTCTGCAGCGCGCTGGCGAAAGCTTCAGCAGCGGATGCGCTGACGGTGATCTTCGGAGCCGCCACCTCTTGCACTTCGACCCCCAGCGACTCCTGAAGTTGTCCCGACGCGTACATATCCTTGACGATGTCGCAGCCACCCACGAACTCACCCTTCACATAGAGCTGAGGGATCGTGGGCCAGTCTGAGTATTCCTTGATGCCTTCGCGGAGTTCACCGTCTGCCAGCACGTTCACGGTGGCGTATTCGTCGATCATCGAATCCAAGATTTGAATGACGGTTGCCGAGAAACCGCACTGCGGGGCAGACCGCGTGCCCTTCATAAACAGCACGACCTCGCTGGATTGGATCTGGGCTTCGAGACGCTGGCGCAATTCGGGGTTCATGGCTCTGCGAAATGGGCCGCCAAGCGGGTCCTGTCAAGGGCCACTCGAGTGCTACGCGGTGCCGAGCCAAAAACGGTGCATTCCGCGACGAAGTTTGTCCTAAAGTGCGAGGGATGAGTCGCCTGGACGGGATATCGCTCGAGATCGGTTGGATGAAGGCCATGAACGTGCGGGTCGAAGCGGCCACGCGCGAGGGCGTCTCGCTCAAAATGACGGTTGGGGAGGAGCACCTGCAACCCGCCGGGTTGGTCCACGGTGGCGTTTTTTCCGGCCTCATTGAAACAGCGTGTTCCATCGGTGCTCTCTGTGCGGCTCCTGAAGGGCACGCAGTCGTGGGCGCCGAAAACCAGAGTAGCTTCCTGCGACCGGTCACCTCTGGAACGTTGACGACCCAGGCGCGGTCCCTTTACGCGGGAAAAAGAAGCCAGCTGTGGACCGCGGATGTGCTCGACGCCGAGGGCCGCTTGGTTGCGAGCGGCCGTGTTCGCCTCTTCTGCATTCCCCCTTCGGGTCAGTAGAGACGTCCTGCGCATAAGCGCCTGACGATCTATCGCCTACGCTGCTGCGACGGTCACGCAGCGCGGCAACAGCCTGCCCGAGACGGACCGCCCCGCACAGTGGCGTTGTTGCGGTAGCGGGAGCCCGATTTGGCCTTCCGGCCGCCGCTTCCCGTCGGGTGAACCTCAGGCCCCGCATAGGTTTGCAGTGAGGGCCGGTCGCACTATGTTCCCGCCCCAAATGACGAAGCAGCAACCGCGGCACCTCATCGAAACCCTGGCTCAAGAGCGCATCCTAGTCTTGGACGGTGCGATGGGGACAGAGCTGCAGCAGCATGGCCTCACGGAAGAGGATTTCCGTGGTGACGTGTTCAAGAACCATCGCAACGACTTGCGTGGCAACAACGACATTTTGGTGATGACGCGGCCCGACCTGGTGCGCTCAGTTCACGATAGTTACTTCGCTGCGGGTTCGGACATCATCGAGACGAACACCTTCGCTGCGACCGCGATCGCTCAGGCTGACTACGGGCTTGAGGCGCGCGCCTTCGATATCAATTATCACGCAGCGAAGATCGCCAAAGAGTCGGCGCGCGTGTGGTCAGAAAAGACCCCCAACAAGCCCCGCTTCGTGGCCGGCGCGATAGGCCCGATGAACGTGACCCTCAGTATCTCTCCTGAGGTGAACGACCCGTCTTTCCGTAGTGTCGACTTCGATCGCGTGTGCGCGGCATATGCCGAACAGGTGCGGGGACTGATGGAGGGCGGCGTGGATGTCATCTTGGTCGAGACCATCTTCGATACCCTAAACTCCAAAGCGGCCTTGTTCGCGATCGATCAGGTGTTCGAAGAGAAAGGCACGCGCTTGCCGCTGATGGTCAGCGTGACCGTCGTCGATCGGAGCGGCCGCACGCTCTCGGGACAAACCGTCGAGGCCTTCTGGACTAGTGTCGCGCACGCGCGCCCCATGAGCGTGGGCATGAACTGTGCGCTGGGCGCCAAAGAGATGCGCCCGTTTCTGCAGGGTCTCGCGAGCGTCAGCGATGTGCTAATCAGCAGCTATCCGAACGCGGGTCTGCCGAACGCTTTTGGTGGTTACGACGAGACTCCGGACGAGACCGGCGAGCTCTTGCGGGGTTTTGCGCGAGACGGGCTGGTCAATTTTGTGGGTGGATGTTGTGGCACGACGCCAGCGCATATCGCCGCGATCGCTAGGAAGGTCGCTGACATCGCGCCGCGCACGTTGCCCGATGTAGATCGTGAAAT
>JBDKJZ010000514.1:0-4162 GCA_039796375.1 Pseudomonadota bacterium | reverse complement strand
TAGCAGTCCGGGAACTGCCCTGTCCGACTCGCCCGGAAAGCGTCTCTGTGCCTCCAAAGGTGAACAAATAGTCCCAAGGGCGACAATTATCACCACGCCAAACAAGAACCCCACACTTGGTCGCAGCGGTCGCCGGTGCTGCTGTCGCGATAAATGCATACTAGGAATAAGCTCACCCAGGGTTGTTGCCCAGGGATAGTAACACACGCGCCGTCGTACGCAGCCAGGTAGATAACTAGTGAAGCTGGACCTACATTCAGCGGCACGTCACGGAGAACCGACGGCACTCGAGGAACCGCTTAGCGAAGTTACAACTGCGTCGTTCGTGACCTAGAACATGAACCGACACTCGCTACGCACCATTCTCCACACAGGACGAGCACTGACCACAGAGTCCACGTTTTGGGTAAAGACGACCGCCGTTCCTCCTGCAAGCCCATCACGTTGGTGTTCTGCCAAAGCGCAGCTGCATGGTCGCTTCGACCAATCGACGAATGCTGTAGCTTCGCCAGCCGCGTGACAAGAAGACAACAGTCACTTCGTGTACGTGACCCCTCAGTACACGAGTCGCCTCGTCATCCGCTACTCCGCTAAGACGATGTTGGCCAACCCTAGACGCAGCTGACGTGTCGTTGGTCTGCGCTCTATGAGACGCGCTGCGTCCAAGACGCCCAGCGCCGAGAACTGTTGCCTCAAGCGGTGGATGTCGACGTTGACTCGCTCGCGGTCGTAGGCCAGGGCCTTCGCGAGTTCATCGGAGTAGATCCAGCCTTGCTCTGCCTCGTCTACCCCTTCAGCCCGATCTGCTAGGCGCTGCCGCGCAAGAGCCAGCAACACCTGGTGTGTGGCGCGTGGCGGCACCCGCACGGGGGCGCCAAACTGGACCAAGCTTGTCTCGATCGATTCCTCATCTTGACTCACGCGGATGTGCAGGGTCGCAGCAGCGAGCAAGATGCTGGGGAGCGAGCGCACCGTCGACTGAAAAGCGCGCGGGGCATCGGCGCTCGGCACCTTCGCCAAAAACCTCCGGCCTTCCAAATAGAACGTATCGCCGTCTTGGACGGTCTGCGCTCGATCGTCCAGCTCGACGACCCAATTGCCCGGGGATGCTTCGTAGGCGGAGGCGCTCGGGTTCTCCTCATTCGGCAAGGTGAGTAGGCCTCCGTCAGCGACGATGCACTCGCCGCTGCTTTCATCGCGCACGCACAGAGTCGGAGCCGAATCACACGTGAGGACCGCACGGACGTCGCCGAACTGAATCACCGACTCCTTACCGATCGGCACGCTTGAACCGGGTTCCAGGCGCGTCCCATTAGCCCAGGTTCCGTTCCTGCTTCCGAGGTCTTTGACCACCCAGACCCCATTGGCAAAGAACAGCACCGCGTGCTCCTTTGAGACGCTGGGATGGGTGACGCGCACCCAACAATGCGGGGCACGACCCACCAAGCTGCGCTCCGCCAGGTACTCTAGGTCGACCCGACTGGGGTCCAGCAACCAAGCCACGCCAGAAGACTAGCAAAGGTCCAGCCGGCTGAGGAGCATTCCTTGACCCGGGAACTCGTGGACGAACCAGGGGCCGCGGACGGCGGCTACCTGGCCCTCTGCTCAGTCGCGTTGCACCTCGACGATCACCGATCCGTGGTCCGATCTAGCCCGAACCGTCCACGGATGACAACACACCTCGCAGTCCTGGACCCAGACCTGCTCCCCCTCCCCGAGCTCGCCGGGGTCTACCTGGAGTTCTGCCCACTCTCCGCAAAATGGACACTGGACTTCAACGCTCATGCTCTCCCCGTAACCCGCTGAATTCGTGCGATGCAACTCTCTATACCGAGACTTACAACATCAGGTAGCCGAATCCCGCAAGGTAGCCCACGAGCGCCCACCCGGCCGTGTCCTTCAGGTATCGGCCGAAGCTGATATTTTCTAGGCCCATCGCGGCGACTCCAGCGGCAGATCCAATGATGAGACAGCTGCCACCCGTGCCGGCGCAGTACGCGAGCAAACTCCAAAAAGAGTGCCCGCGCGGATAGCTGTACATATCAATGCCCGCGGCAACCAGCGGAACGTTGTCGACCACGGCTGACACGAGCCCAATCACCAATGCGATGATACTC
The DNA here is from genome assembly GCA_039796375.1 of Pseudomonadota bacterium. Lineage (GTDB taxonomy): Bacteria > Myxococcota_A > Polyangia > Polyangiales > Polyangiaceae > SZUA-265. The sequence continues at coordinate 2,045 of JBDKJZ010000514.1, read as the reverse complement.
TGATTGCCGATTGTCTCATCAAGCTCTAGTGCGAGTTTTCCGAGGAGGCCGCTAGCCCCGAGCGCCCCAACCGCGAGCAAGATTCCGAGGAAGAAGAGCACGCTCCCGAAGTCCACCTTGCGTAGCGCCGCTGACACCCCCGTCGAAGTCCGGACGTGCTCCTCGACCTGCGTGTTCACAATCTCGGTCGCTACCCACATCACTCCAAGGCTAAGGAGCACCCCCATGAACGGAGGCAGGTGGGTCACCGCCTTGAAGACCGGGACGCTGATGAGGCCCGTGACCCCGAGTGCCAAGAACAGACGCTGCCGCCAGAGCTCAGTGGGCACCCCTTGCTCGGAAACCTCCGGGCCCCGCGCGGCCCCCTCTTCGGTCCCCGCTAGGCTCGTGCCTTTGAGACGGAACGACAGCCCGACTAGAGGAACCACCAGACAAATCAGGCTTGGCACGAACAGCACCCGCATGATGTTTAGCGGGTCGAGTTTGCCCCGGACCCAGAGCATCGTCGTGGTCACATCACCGATGACCGTCCAGGCGCCGCCCGCGTTGGCCGCAATAACGACCGCGCCAACAAATATCCAGCGCGCCTTCTGGTCGCGAACCAAGCGTCGAAGCAGCGACACCATGACGATGGTTGTCGTCAGATTGTCGAGTACCGAAGACATGAAAAACGTGAGGAACCCGATCAGCCAGAGCATGCTCACCGGATTGGTGGTCTTGATTCGGGCAGTGACGAGCGCAAACCCCTCGTGCTGGTCCACCAACTCCACGATCGTCATCGCGCCGATCAGGAAGAACAGCAGCCCGGCGATCTCACCGGTCAAGTGAAGCAGCTGACCATCCACCTGGTACCCGAGCAACGGATGCACCCCATCCGTAGTCCCGTGGGCCGTTTGCCACCACTCCGGGACGCTCACCTGGCTGAAGTCCCCGAGGACGTACACCACCCAGACCAGAGTACCAAGCAATAGCGCTGTCGCCGCCTTGTTCACACGCAGCGGATGCTCCAGTGCAATGCAAAGGTAGCCAACGATGAATACAGCAACCATCATCGTCGTCACAGACTGTACATTTCCCTGTCAACAGCCCTCGCGGCCCTCAGGCAGACCTCAGCGGGCAAAGTGAATCTCGGCCTGGCGCACATAGCTCATTCGCCGCCAAGGTCGCAAGGGAACTGCGTCGGTTCCGCCCTCAGATGAGCGACGCCTCGCCAGCGGTTCAGAGAGGACGGTCGGGCCGTGTGAGCGGGACCCTGCCGAATGGCGGCGTTGGAGGCACCTGGCGACGCCTGCGGACGCGGGAAAAAAGGCCTGAACCCGCCTTGGGAGTCTCACTTGGGAGCGACCGTGGGGTCCGTGAAATAGGGTGTAATGGCGAACCGACGCGGCATCTGGCTCAACTCGGTCTCAGCCCACAACCCAACCCTCGAAGGCAGTGCCTCGCAAGGGTCGGAGCAGTGTCGGGACAAAGACGGAGGACGTGATGCCAGAACTATCCAGTGCCCCAATAGCGCCCCTTGAGTTCGATACGCCGGTTCCAAGCGGGCTTCGACACCTGTTGACCTCGAACTACGCAGGCGAAGAGCGGTCCGGGACCCGCCTGCGAGTGACGTATCATCCGAGTGACTCCAGCGTCTTTTTCGACAGCGAGTACGTGACCCGGTCAGTGCCAGGGCGGATCCTCTGGTGCTTACTGAACGAAACGTCCGCGCATGGTCGAAAAGACTTCACCAACCGAGAGCTCCGGCACGAGCCGACGCTGAAGCTGCCACCGGTCCGAGACAACCTGGAGACCCGACTTCTGCTTCTGCGCAATCGGTTGGACGACAAGTTCCCGTTCGTGCGCCTCTTCCGCACCGGCCGCGGGAGGTTCCGCATAGAGCTCGACCGGGACCTTGACCTGCGAACGAATCCGTAAGGCGCGCTGCAGCGTTAGGTCTCTTCCACTTCGTCGGGATCTGCTAGCAGATTGGCGAGCTCGAACACGTGATCATCGTCAGCTCCCAAGTCAGCTAGGGATTCCGCCAGTCGAAGCACATACTCGAT
>JBDKJZ010000513.1:0-4164 GCA_039796375.1 Pseudomonadota bacterium | reverse complement strand
GCGGATCCGTGAGGGACTGATGTCTGTTGCCCGGGATGGGACGTCCTGTCCTGATGAATGGGAGCGACGGGTGAGGCCGATCTGTGGCGACCTGTCAGCGGCGAATCTGGGCCTGGGCGACACCCTCTGGCGGACCCTGGCGGATCGTGTTCACACCATCTATCACAACGGCGCGACCGTGAACTACGTCCTCGACTACCAGGCGATGCGCGATGCGAACGTTGGCGGCACCAACGAGATAGTGCGCCTCGCCATGAGCCATCGCGCCAAGGTGTTCAACCACATCTCGACGACTTTTGTGTTTGGCTGGTCGGTGAAGGAATCGCTGGGTGAGCGCGACACGAACCCCGACATGGACCGCCTCGACTTCGGCTACAGCCAGAGCAAGTGGGTCTCGGAACAGCTGGTCCGCGACGCGATGCAACGCGGGCTGAACGCGCGCATTTTTCGGCCCGCGCTGCTGACGCCATCTCTGGACGGCGGTGGCTACAACTTCGACATTTCGATCAGGCTGCTTGCGTTCATGATCAACCACGGCATCGGCACGACCGCGCAAAATCAAGTCAGCTTCTGTCCGGCAGACCTCGCTGCCGACAACATCGTCGCCATCTCGAGGATTCCGGGCAGCGTCGGCGCGACCTACCATGTGACCCGCGACGATTTCGCGAGTATGACGGACGTCACGACGATCCTGGCGAAATTGACCGGGGGCACGTTTCGGAACTACCCGCTAAAGACGTTCGTGCCGGAGGTGATCGAACGCTGTCACTCCGGCGACATCCTGTTCCCGTTGCTCGAGTTCCTGGTTCGATCCGTCGACAACATCACTGCGATGGAGTTCAAGCGTTACGACAACAGCCAATACCGCAAGTATCGCGACGCCTCAGACTACGGGAAGGCGGATCCGCCGCTCCACGACGTGGTGCTGGGCATGCTCCGCTTCATGCGCAAGCAAAACCTGGTCACGTGCGAACAGGTGGCAGAACATGTTTGAGGGCAGAATCAGCACCGCTCCTCATGTGCCGCGTGGTCGCGCCGTGCTGGACGCGCGCGCCATGGTCCGCAATCCGGTGGCGGTGTTCGAGAAGTACCGCGCGACTCTAGGACCAACCTTCACGGTGCATTTTGGCGGCGTGAAGCCGTCTTTGGTATCGACCGATCCGATCGTCGTCGAGCATGTGCTGAAGGGCAACCGGGACAATTACGAGAAGTCCGATATCCAGGTCGAGCGCATGGTGGAGTTCCAGGGCAAGGGCCTGGTCAATAGCCACGGCGAAGTGTGGCTGCGCCAGCGGAAACTCCTGGCCCAGGGTTTCAAGTCCGGCCATCTCACGAAGCTGCTGCCGATGCAGCAGGACGTGTTGCAGGAACTGATGAACGGCTTCGACCACGACGTCCAGCAAGGGCCCGTGGACGTGCATCAGCAGATGGTGCGATTCACTTTGCGGCTGGTGGGAAAATCGATGTTCGGCCGGAGCATGCGCGACGAGGAGCTGGCGCGGATCGGCGAAACGATCTCGGCGATCCAGGCCTTCATCCTTCGCCAGATCGTGCAGCCCTGGAAGATTCCGTGGTTCCAGTTCAGCGGCCAGTCCGAAAAACATCAGCAGCTGCGCCGGGACGGCGACGCGATCGCGTTTCGGCATATACAGGCCCGGTTGAGGGAGGGCGTTGGCGACGATGACTTCCTTCGTATCTTGCTCGAGGGGCGCTATCACGACACCGGCCAGACCATGAGCGAGGCCATGGTGTTGATCGAAAGCCTGCAACTGCTGGTGGCCGGCAACGAGACTTCGTCAAACGCGTTGACGTGGATCTTCTATCTTCTGGCCCGGCACCCGCAGCACATCCTCGACATCCGCGACGAGATCGGTTCAGTGATTGGCGGCGATGCAGTGGATTTTAGCAACCTGCATCAACTCGAAGGCACCATGCGCGTGATTGATGAGGCGCTGCGGCTCTACCCACCCTTCTGGATGATCGATCGAATCGCGCTCCAGGATGATGTAGTCGGCGGGATTCACATTCCGGCCGGGACGCTGGTGATCCCGTACATCTACGGCACGCATCGCAACCCCGAACATTGGCAGAACGTTGACTCGTTTGATCCACGCCGCTTCGAGCCCGAACGCCGCAGGGGGCGCCACCCCTTCGCCTACATCCCCTTCGGCGCCGGCCCCAGGGTTTGCATCGGCAACAACATGGCGATCATGCAGATGCTGATGATTGTCGTGGCCACGGTGCGCAAGTACGACTTCGCGCTCACGACAGACGACCCGATCCAAATCCAACCGATGATGCTGCTGCGGCCGCGCGGCGCCGTCAGCATGACGTTTCGATCCGTGTCATGAGCACGGCCTCGTTTGAGGCGGAGTGCGAACGGTGGATGAGCGATGCGGGGGGACGGCTGCGGAGGCCCCTTGATCTCGCTGTGCTGTCACGGCGAACCCGCTCCGTCGCCGGAGCATAGCGTTCAGACCCTGTATCATCAGCTCGGACGGGGCCACCGAGTACGCCCGCGCCCGCCACCTTGCCGCCTATCGGCGTCACTCTGCTTTCGCTCGACAACCCTATTATGGGCCCCCGCGCGCGCCATTTCGCGCGATCGCCACCTATGAATTCTTTAGTGAAGACGGCGACCGCCACGACGACCGTTTGCTCATCTGGTCTCAGGTTCGGTTTTGACAAGTACGCTGACCGACCACAGCCACCCCTTGCGATACCTCGGTCCGCGGGCGACACGGATCTAGGGAATCCGAAGACGCTCGCACCCATGTCGTAGCGGTCTCAGTGGAGCTTAGGAAAAGCCACCGTCCGCTCATCTGAATCAGGGATGCCGCATTCCGGCACCTGCAACGGAGCTGCCATTCAGCAACCCCATCTGCAGTTCGAATGTCCTTGGTGCGACGGCCACGCCGAGCGGCAAATTCCGATGCTTGACAACCGAGCGCTGACGGTCCACGCAAGCAAACGTGATGCGGACCCAGGGTAGCCCGATGAGTGACTCATCATCAGCGCTCGCCGCTCAGAAGCTCGACCACGACGACCCACGCGGGCGTGGCATCGGCGCCTGGCTAGGCTTTGGTGCTGGAACCCACAGCGCGAGACTGACGCTGAAGGTGACTCTGCTCGACCGCTCCAGCAGAACGTCGGAAACGATTCGCTACAAGGGTCGCGTGTTCGCAGGCAACACAGTGTCGAGCCGTTGCTCTTTCAGGTAGAAGATGGGGACCCTCTTCGTCACCAGAAAGGAGCTGGCGGAGGGCCTCAAGCTCCCGTCCAACCAACGGACACGCATCGTGCTGGTTCCGAAAGCGATCTGCGCTTCGTTGATGGGCGCGGCCTTCGACTCCAACAAGACGTTTCTGCTACCGCAGTGCATCCCTGGCCTGCGGCTGGTGCACGAACTGCTCGTCGAACGGCCACAGGCCGAACTCTTGGTGGTAGCTCACACTGACGCGTCAGGCGAGCCCGCAGTGAACGACCCTTTGTCACTCGCCCGAGCAGAGATGGCGCAGGCGTGGTTCAAAGACGACGTGGACGCCTGGCTCGCGAACTATGACGCCGGCGTGCCGAAGAGTCAGCGTTGGGGTGTTCGGGAGGACAACCTGATGGTCCGCCATATGCCTGGCTTCGACCAGCGCGAAAGAGGAGCAAGTGACCGCGGGACGCGAACAGAGGACCCCATCAGCTGGTTTCAGCGCACGCGACGCCTGAAGGTCGACGGCATCGCCGGACGACAAACCCGGCGAGCCTTGGTCACCGAGTACTTCGCGCTTGCGCGTCCATCCCCAAGCGGAAACGACGACACAGAAGCGTCGGCGGAAGCACCTGACCCACCGAGCGTCGCCGTGACAGCCCACGGCGCTGGCGAAAACTACCCCCTGTCCGTCATCCAACCCATCTTGGACGCACGGAAAAAGAAGTCGAGCTTCACTGCCGCGGGTCGGACGCCGGCTCCCGTCGAAGACGACGATGAACCGCTCGACAGGCGAGTCGAGTTCTTCGTCTTTTCCAAAGAGACGGGGATCGAACCAGCCCCCGGAGCGCCCGATGGGCCCGAGTATTTGCAGTGGGTGACCGATGCGACCTTGCGCCGAGAAGTCATCGTCGAGGACACGCGACTGCGACTGCCCGTAGTCGAGTTTGCGGATGTGCTGTTCA
>JBDKJZ010000512.1:0-4165 GCA_039796375.1 Pseudomonadota bacterium | reverse complement strand
GCCGCGTAGCGTGAAGGACTACCCAGATGCTCAGTGCCCGTCGTGCGTCCGCTTGCTCTTTTGTCTTCGAATCACTTGATTACCGCGCAGTCGCCGACTAGGTTTCCCGCCCCCTCAATGGCACACGCGATCTTCAGAACTGGTGGAAAACAGTTTCGGGCGACGGAAGGCGATCACGTCAGGATCCCTCGTCTCGATGGCAACCAAGGCGACAAGGTGACTTTTGACGAAGTCCTTGCAGTCGATGGTGACAACCCCAAGTTCGGACAGCCGCTCGTAGCTGGCGCGAAGGTCGAGGCTGAAATCCTCGGGCAGTGTCTGGACAAGAAGATCATCGTCTTCAAGTTTCGTCGCCGCAAGCGCTACAAGCGCAAGAACGGCCATCGTCAGGCCTACACCGAAGTCAAGGTCACAGGCATTTCTGCCTGATTTGAAAGGAACCGCAGGATGGCACACAAAAAAGGTGGCGGCTCTACCCGTAACGGGCGTACCAGCAACGCACAAAACCGCGGCATCAAAGCCTACGGCGGCGAGCAAGTTCACGCAGGAACCATCTTGGTTCGCCAGGTTGGGGAGACGTTCGCGCAAGGACGCAACGTCGGCAAGGGCAGCGACTTCACGCTCTATGCGCTCGTTGATGGTACCGTGACGTTCGAGCACGTGAACAAGTCGAAGAAGCGTATCTCGGTTTATCCGACCGCTGTAGCTCCGTAATTTCGTTTTGCCGGCTCCCTAGCGAGCCCGGAGCACCCGAAGCCCAGTTTTCAGCTGGGCTTTTGTGCGTTCAGGGTACCCAGCGCGCACGAGTGCGCCTATTCTGCTGCGGTGACTGATGAGCGTGATCCATTGAACCGAAGCGACAGCGCGGAGCGGCCGAGACGACCCAGGCTGCTCCTGGTCTCCTTGTTGGTCGCGTGGTTCTTGGGTCTAGGCACGGCTCAAGAGGGCATCCTCGTCGCCCGCTTGATCAACGATCCGCTATCGGCGGATCAGATGGACGCTGCGCCGGCGGTTCGTGACGCACTCCTTCAGGCTATTCAGAGTCACTCCAACAACCTGCTACCCATAGGCGTAGCTCAGCTGCTCATCGGCGGCTGCCTGGTGGTGCTCAGCGCGGCGGTCCTCTTCGGCGCCAAAATCCCGGTAAACCTGATGCTACAGGTCCTCGGTGCGAACGTCGCTTTGGCGCTCGGAGGCTTCTTCCTGGCGGCTCCCCTGCGTGAGGCCCTACTCCAAGGCGTGCTTCAGACCCCAGAATTCCAGCGCGAAGTGCAGGCCTTGGGCCAAACGGCTCCTGAGGTCATGTACCGCTGGTTTAGCCGCCTGAACCTCGCGTTACACGTGGGTGCGCTCAGCCTCACCGCTTGGGCGCTCACTCGCCCTGCAGCCCGACGTTTCATGGCGTACCGCGCGCCCTCGCAGCATGAGAGCTAATGGGGGCGATTCGCGTCTTGCCGCCGGCGTTGGCCAGCCAAATCGCCGCTGGCGAAGTCGTCGAGCGCCCCGCTAGCGCGCTGAAAGAACTGCTCGAAAACTCCCTGGACGCCGGCGCAAGCCGCTGCGACGTCGAGATCACCGGCGGCGGGATCGAGCGCTTGAGTGTGCGGGATGACGGCTGCGGCATGTCTCCAGAAGACGCCCTGCTCAGCGTTGAGCGCCATGCGACGAGCAAGCTGAAGACGTTTGAAGAACTCGCGGACGTCCCGAGTTTCGGGTTTCGCGGTGAGGCGCTGCCCAGCATCGCCTCGGTGAGCCGCTTCAGCGTACAGTCACGCGACGAAGAGCACGACGCTGGCACGCGGGTGCTTGTCGAGGGGGGCGCCGCGCCCGTAGTGTCTGTGGTGGGCATGGCTGTCGGCACCTGGGTCGAGATACGTGAGCTGTTTTACAACGTCCCCGCGCGCCGAAAGTTCCTGCGCTCAAGCGGCACTGAAGCGGGTCATGTCGCCGAAGTCCTGGACAACGCCGCACTCGCGTGCCCCGAGGTCACCTTCACGTTAACCCGAGACGGCCGCAAGGCTCGCGAGTGGCTACGCGCGCCCGACCGCGCTGCACGCGTCGCCGACTTGTTCGATCAGGAACCGCTAGCGCCCTGCAGCGGCGAGCGCGGACCACTCACAGTAGAGGCGTACTTAAGCCGTCCGGAGCGGGCTCGTCACGGCGCGTCGGGACTGAAACTCTTCTGCAACCAAAGACCTATCCGGGACCGAGCGATCTTGCACACGGTAACACAAGCCTACGGAAGCGTGCTTGAGAGGGGCCGCTACCCCAGAGGCGTCATTTACCTGAACCTCCCGCCGCGCTTGGTGGATATCAATGTGCATCCGCAAAAGTCCGAGGTTCGCTTTGCCGATCCCCGGGCGGTCACGGACGCGATCTATCAAATCCTCACAGAAGAGCTGCGCAGCGCTTTCTCGCTCCCAGCCACCGGGAGGAGCCCGCGCGTTTCCCGTGAACTCTCGGTCGAACCGTCTGGCCCAATCGTCCGCCAGAGCCTCGGTGAGCACCGCTCAACTGGGCCGGCGCGAGCCAGCAGCGGCGCCCCAAGCCCCCGCCGATCCTACGAGTCCAGCACCGCCGCGACCCGTCCGCTGTCGGTCCAAGACGCGCGGCCCGCTCTGGCCACGGCGCGCGACAGCCTTTCCGACGGCAACACCGGGCTGCAGCCCAATCTGAACCCAGGGCTGCAGCCCAACTTCTTCGAACCCGCATCAACCCAAACCGCCAGCTCCGCGACCGACAAACAACCCTCCTGGGGCAAGCTGATCTTCATCGCGCAACTCCGCACGACCTACCTGCTCTGCGAAGGTGAGACTGGGCTGTACGTCTTGGATCAGCACGCCGCCGCCGAGCGCGTCACCTTCGACAAGCTGCGCAAGCAGTATCAAGTGAGCCAGACAGCGTCCCAGTCCTTGCTCTTCCCGATTAACGTCGAGGTCGGCGCGGAACAATGCGAGTTGGTCGACGAACACCAGGCGGAAATGAAGCGCTTGGGTTTCGCGCTGAACGTGCTGAGCGAAAGCACCGTAACGGTGCGCGCAATCCCCAGGCTACTCCAGACCGACAGCCCCGAGCGATTGGTGCGCAATCTGTTGTCCGAGCTCGCCCGAGGTGGGCGCGAGTTCTCTGCGGCGGTGGACGCGGCGCTCTCCACCATGGCCTGCCACGGTTCCATTCGCGCGGGGGACAGTCTGGGCCGCGACGAGGCGCAAGCGTTGCTGACCGCACTTGATAAGGTCGACTTCTCTTCCCACTGCCCCCACGGGCGCCCGATCGTTGCGTTCACCCCTTGGACTGAGTTGGAGCGGAAGGTTGGCCGCCGCTGAACCGCTAATCGCGATCGTTGGACCCACTGCCTCCGGAAAGAGCGCTCTAGCGCTCGACCTCGCGTTGCGCTGTGACGGAGAGATCATCAGCGCTGACAGCGTCCAAATCTATCGTCACTTCGACATTGGCAGCGGCAAACCTACGCCAGATGAGCTCCGCCAGGTCCCGCACCATTTGATCGGCTGCGCTGCGCCACATGAGGAGATGGACGCGAGTCTGTTCGCGGAGCGCGCGGAGGCCTGCATTCAAGAGATCCGCCAGCGAGGTCGGACACCCATCATTTGTGGAGGGACGTTTCTTTGGGTGCGCGCCTTAGTCTTCGGCTTGGCGGAAGCGCCGAAGAAGAGCGACCAGATCCGGCGCGCACACGCGGAGTTCGCCGAGCGGGAGGGACGTGCTGCATTGCACGCGCGCTTGAGCGCCATCGATCCCGCGAGCTTCACGCGACTCGATCCGAACGACTTTGTTCGAGTCAGCCGGGCGCTGGAGGTCTTCGAGCTTACCGGCAAGTCGCTCACTTCGTTTCATGACGCGCACGGCTTCAGGGAACCGCGCTACGACGTGCGCTACGCGGGCATCCAGCACACTCCCGATGCGCTAACGGCCCGGATCCGAAGGCGGGTTGAGGGCATGGTTGAACAAGGCTGGGCACACGAAGTGGAGCAACTTGTGGCCATGGGGTTCCGGGACACGCGTCCGATGGCCAGCGTCGGCTACCGCCAGGTGCTGGGCTACTGTGATTCGCGCGCAGTCTCATCAAGTGCGCGGAACGAGGAGCAGCTCATCGAAGACATCACGCGCGTCACCAAGATCTTCGCGAGAAGGCAGCGCACCTGGC
>JBDKJZ010000511.1:0-4168 GCA_039796375.1 Pseudomonadota bacterium | reverse complement strand
ACCGAGCTGGCTCGCGACTGGGCGTCGAAAGAGACCGCTCGATCACTCCGCGAAGCGCTGGGTGTAGAGGCGAGCTACGAGGTCACGCTCAGCTTGTTGCCACTACAGCTGTCCTTGTTGAAGCTGCAGGTTGAAAGCACGGACGGTCAGGGCCCCGTGCTAACCGCAGACAGCGCCACCATCACGCCCCGCGTATTTTCACTGATCGCCGGACGCCTGGATATCGGTGATATCGAACTGAACGCACCAGAACACCGCCTGGTCATTCGGAACGGCAAGCTGACCAATCTCGACTTCCAGCTGCCCGAGTCGACCGGCGACGGACCACAACAAGTGCCCTTCACCTCGATCGCGGTCACGGATGCGCGCTTTGACCTCGACATCGATGGCATTCGCGTGAAGACGGGCATCATTGACATCGATGTCTTCGCTGAGCCCCATCAGGTGTTTGAAGTGGCCATCCGCGCAAACGAAACCCGTGCTGAGTACCCACCTGCGCTCTTCAGTCGTGGGCTTCGAGTCCCTGAGCCCAATGCTCGTGAACCGCTCGACGACTCCAATTCGAGCCTGGCCCGGTGGGACTCCGACGTACTATGCCAACTCGATGCGCAGGTGCGCGTGTCCCCGCAAGAAGTTCTGGTGCGACGCTTGTCGTTGGTCGGTACAGCCGACATCGACCCAAAACCGAACACCAGGCCCGATTGCCGACGAGAGGTTGAAGAAGGTGAAGTCCCGGGTCGCGTGGCGGTGCGCGCGCGACAGCTCCGAATCAACCTCCCAGACGAAACGCTCAAATGGTTCGCTCAGGGCAATATCGAGCTACGCGCGCCGGCCGACTTGGGCAGCCGATTCTCAGCCCTCGGCTACCGAGGTTGGCTCGATCTACACGGTGACCTCCGCTATGACGGAGAATCTAGGCTGCCGGCCTTTCGCGGCAAGGTGCGAAGCGGCGAGCTGATGCTCGGCGGGGCTCGCCTGCTTGAGCATTCCGAAGGCCGCGTCGAAATCTCCGACGATCGAGTCACAATGCCCAAGGCTCAGGCCCGCTACGCGGGAGGGGATGTCACGCTCACGGACGTCACGCTCTCGCCGTTCGAACCCGGACTGCCTTTGAGGGCAGGGAAAATCTACGGGACGAACGTGAGCTTCCCGCTGATGATGCGAGACATTAACATCACGTCGAATACCATAGTGCGCTGGCACTTCGACAAGACTATCGTCACTGACTTCAAGGGCACCTTGGTCCCGGCGAAACTCGATGGGGATCTCTATGCGGAGACGAGCGAGTTCCAGATCACCAACACAGCTTATCATCGCTCGGATCGGCGACACATGTTTGGAGTCAACCCCCGTTCCGTAATTACCGGCCGTTTCGGTGTCAGGCACGATTCTGTTCAGTTTAACGACACTCTGTTGCGCTTCGGCAAAAGCAAGATGCTAGCCACCGTGCACCTGGGCTTCGCGAACTGGATCCGCCTGAAGGTGCCCGAGTCGACGCTCGACCTCAGCGACATCAGCCCGATCGTGACGGTGCCGCTGCAAGGCATAGCCAAGATCGCGGCCGAGATGGAGGGCCCGATGGGGGATCCGGAGCTGACCGGTTCGTTGAGTGTTGAGGACTTGGTGTTCGGTGGCTTCCCGATCGGGAACATCGAACGCTCGAAGTTGCGCTTCAAACCCCTCACGGTTGAAATCGAAGGCGGCTCTATTCGAAAAGGCGAGAGCCGATTCAACGTCTCCAAGGCTCGCCTTGAATTTGGCGGAGACGCCAGCGTGCTCGCCGACCTCCTGATCAACACGCAAGGCGCCAACGTTCGCGACTTGCTGCACATGTGGCACTTCGACCAGGACCCGACGTGGAAAGACCTTCAGGGGCGAACCGCGGCTCAAGCCCGAGTGCGCTACGCGCTTGGCGGCCCGAGGGACCCCTGCGGAGGAGGCGACCTACAGATCAACGGATCCGCTCAAGTCAGCTCTCTCGAACTCTTTGATGAGCGCTACGATACCGCGACCGCTGACTTTAACTTCCACTGGCGTGATGTGGAAGCCGGATACCACGGTTTCGATCTGAGCCTGCCTAGCTTCCTCATGAAGAAAGGCGACGGTTCCCTGTTTGGCTCCTTTGAGATAACCCAAGGGGCCAGGATTCAAGCGACGCTCGTAGGGACATCGATTCCCATTTCGAAGCTCGACGGCATAGGCCCCGTCCGGACACTGGTCGCAGGAAACGTCAGCGCTACAGGTACCGTTAGCGGCACGTTGGATGAGTTAGAAGCCCAAATTCAAGCTAGCGTAGGTCCCGTCCTGATGGGCCGCTCGAAGCTCCCTGCCTCCCAATTCACTATATCGCTCAAGCCCAGCCCAGCAGGCCTGACCTTCAAGCAGCAGCGCAGCGGTTGTGGCCGAGCGATACCGGACGTGCACGGGGTAGCGCCAAACCGCCAGCTCGGCACCTACCACATCGATGGACAACTATTTGGGCGGCAAGTCCAGTTCGAACAGTTCTCCGTCACCCGCCAGGTCGACAAGGTAGCCCGCGGCGGGATACGACTGGAGAAGCTGGCGCTGGGTCCAATTCTCGAGCTGCGCCCTGAGGTCGCGTTCATCAAAGAGCGCCCTCAGGGAGAACTCACGGGCCAGGTGAATCTCTCGCACCTACCGCTCGCTGACATCGACAAGGCTGACGCCACAGCCGTGATCGACGACTTGTCGCTCCAGTGGAGAGGATTTCACCTGCGAACACGGGCGGTTCAAGACATCGGGCTCCACTCCGGCAAACTCTCTTTGCCGGCCCTCACGCTGAGCGCCGCGACGCCCGCCGGCCACACCACAACCTTCGCGGTTAGCGGCCACGTCGATGACCTCAAGAAGGCTCCCACCTTGGACCTGGAGCTGGTGCTTCGACCCGTTCAGCTGGAGACCTGGGCCGCAATCCTCCCGCGAGCAGAGCGCGTCCGTGGCACATTGGAAGGACGGGTCCACCTGAGCGGTCCCTTCGCACACCTCAAACGATCCGGCGGCTTCACCCTGAGGGACGCCGCATTCTCACTGCGCGGCCAAGAGTTGTCGCTAGACGACCTTAACGGGGACATCGAGCTCGACGACGCCAAGATCCACGTGACTCGGGCAACCGCGAGGCTCAACGGAGGGACGATTTCCATCCGAGGCGCGGCACCGATCTCGGGGCTGACCGTCGGAGGTTACCGCGGCCAGCTACAGGCCCGAAATGTCAGGCTTCCCTCGACACCCGGGATCGAACTCACCGTCGATGCGGATCTGGAAACCCTCTGGAATCCTCGCACCTCAGAGGAAGACACTTCGCTTCCCAGAGTCACCGGAGAAGTCAGCATCAAGGCCTTCGAGTACACGAGGCAGGTCACGATGAACGCTGACATCACCGACCTAGCCAAGCGGGGAAAACGCACACTGTTCGAATCGTATGATCCAGCCAAGGACCGGGTTGAGCTCGATATGAACGTCGTCAGCCAAGTGCCTTTGGCCCTGACCAACAATTTGATCGACACCAGCCTGACCGTAGAAAAGCCCGGCCTTCGCCTCACAGGAACCAATCAGCGTTTCGGACTGCGCGGGCAGCTAAAGGTCGTACCCGGAGGGCACATTCGGCTCCGGCGCAATGAGTTCGAAATACAGTCTGGTGAAATCCGTTTTGAAGACGCGACCCAAATCGCCCCGCGCGTGGACGTCCGAGCAATCACCGAATACCGCCGTTACTCAAACAACGCCCCCGCGTCCGCTACTGACACCAGCGCCACCACCTCAGGTGGGCCCGCGTCATCCGGCGACTGGCGCATCAGCATGCACGCGCACGGCGACGCGGAGAACCTAAAGCTGGATCTAGCCAGCGAACCCAAACTCTCCCAGGACGATATCTTTCTTTTGCTGACGGTCGGTCTGACTAGGGCTGAGCTGGATCAGGCCCAATCCGAGAGCCTGGGCGGCAGCGTCGCTCTGGAAGCGCTGAGCTCACTCACGGGCGCCGACACCGCGGTCACCGACGCGGTCCCGGTAATCGACGAGTTCCGCTTTGGCAGCGCGTACTCATCGCGAACAGGGCGCACCGAACCTACAGTGACCATCGGCAAACGACTCACCCAACGCATTCGCGCGTTCGTGACAAGCGGTCTATCGGAGTCCCGCGAAGTCCGTT
>JBDKJZ010000510.1:0-4173 GCA_039796375.1 Pseudomonadota bacterium | reverse complement strand
AGACCCGAGCGCACCACATGGCTGAAGATCCCTGACTGAATCTCGGACCACTCGAAGGCTTCGCCCTCCGCACTCGTGGACAGGAAGACCCCGACGTTCGGCAGCTTCGACGAAAGTGACCGCGCGGCGTCCTCCGAGGTCGCGAAGTGGCGCCCACCGGGCTTGCGTACGCCGAGCATGAAGAACGAGTTACAGCTGTCTAAGATCACATGCGCACGTGTGAACGGAATGGCGCGCAGCCATTGCTCCAAGTCAGAGGAGGTTAAGCGAGCGTCGGCGAGTTCCACAAACCCTTCACCCTGTGCGACGTCGCCGTGCCCCGCGAACACAAAGTACAGCTCAGTCTCGTGTCCTGCAGCGTTGGCCGCGCTCACCTGCTGCTTCAGCGACTGCCCGAGCGCTAGCAGGCCCGCACGGGTAGCACGCTGCGCTTGTGATTCGACTTCAGGAAAGAGGCGTCGTGTGTCGCGATCGAACTCCGACAAGAGCGACACGCGTTCGGGCGCCATCGTCTGTAGAATTTGGAAGTACCGCGCCGCGTCGTCGTCGGCGTAGTGCAGATCGGGCCGGCGCGCGTTCAGGCTCTTGTTGTTTCCGATGACGACCGCGAAGAGTTTCGGCTCCGCAGCCGCAGTTCGGGGCTGTACGACGCTGGTGGTCGATGGCTGCGCGAAAGAGTTGTTTGGAATTAACAGCCAAAATCCGACCAAGACCCAACCCAAGAACCTCAAGCCGAGCATCAGTTCGCCCCGCCTTCAACCTGCACCGAAAACTGACGCACCTCCGCGTTGGGAAAACGTGCGGCAAAGTTCCCGTCAGCGAGCTCTGCCGTCGTCATCTGTTCAATCTTTGAGATATCCGCCGGTGCGCTCAAGAGCAGCGTCACCAGGCGCAGCTCACCCGCGGCGAGATCCTCGAACACGACTGACGTCGGGAGCAGTTGTTTCGTCGGGGTCGGGGGGATTGGCACAGCCACGGGGATCTGGTTGGGCTGAGTGTACTCTGGCGCTATCCAGTGCACGACGCGCTTCGAATCCACGGCGAAAAGCAGCAGGTAGGCCGTCGTCTGTCCTAAGTTTCGAACCCCCACGCTGAGCGCGCTAGCCCTGGACAGCCTGTCCCCCGGCCCAAGCGGCTCAAGCTGCGTTTTCCCGGCGTAGATCTGGACAGCGACGTCGCGTGCGTGGGCAGTCTCGTTCGCGTTAGGGACGCCTCCGCCTCGCGCCGTCCACTCGCCGCTATTGGCGTCGTCGTTGAGCTTGACGAACAAAACAAACCCTGCGGCTGCGGCGATCGCGCCCAACGCCGCGGCGCGCGTCACGCGCGGTCTGTGCGCGCCACGAGAGGCTCCTTGGCGCTCGCATCGAGCTGCGACATCACGGCCCCCACGTGCGCCGCAAGCTGCGCGTCGGAAAACACCTCCAAGGGCGCTGCCAGATCGAGCACGGCTTGACGCAGTTTATCCACCGCGCGTGCGCATACGCCGCACTCTTGCAAATGCGCGTCAATCAGCTGGAGTCGCTCCGGCGAGAGATCCGCGTCCACGAAACACACCAACTGCACGTCGCTTGGGCACTCGATAACACTCATGATTGTTTCTCCAAGTGACGGCGCAGTTGCTTCAACCCGTGGTGAACTCGAGAACGCAAGGTCGACTCGCTGCTCCCCAGCACGACGGTCATTTCGTCGTAGCGCAGCTCTTCTGCGTAGCGCATCAGGAGCGCCTCCTGCATGGCGGCGGGCAACTCAGTCAGCGCCGCACGCACCTGGCGCCTGCGCTCTTCAGCGATCAAGGCATCCACTTGTTCTGGAGTCGCATCAATGTCCGACGCCTCATCCCTAATCTCTAGCTCCCTCCCGCGGTTCGTTCGCCGCAAGCTATTGCGGCAGTGGTTACACGCCAGCGTCAGAAGCCACGGCACGAAGCTCGTGCCCACTTGGTAACGCGCGCGCTGCTCCCACACCTTGACCCAGGTGTCCTGCGCTAGCTCTTCCCCCCGGCGCGAATCGTTCACTAGGCGAGCACAAGTCGCAAAAACCCGGCGCGCGTGCTTCGCGACCAATACGGCGAACGCCTTCTTTGACCCCGCCTGAGAAAGCGTCATCAGTTCATCGTCAGTGCGGTCCACCAGATCCGTTGGGTTTCCCGGATTCGGGACAACAAACAGCCGGGGAAGCGCCATAGTCACCCGAAGAACACACGGCTTTGGCGCCGCGTTGAAACGAATTTCGGAAATCTTCCTCGCTTTGCATCCGGAGCGCGCAAAGCCGCGGGCCAAAGGGCCGAGACAGGGCGAGCTGAGGCAGGCGTCTCGCTAGTGTCCTGAACTTTCCCCAGGGCGCTTGCTCCAACGTACACACGCGGCTTCGCGCGCCTGTACATCTACCAGGAACGGAGGCACGTCGACGGATGGCAAACAGCTGCGCGCAGAGACCAGGTCAAGCACATCGCGAGCGTTGATATCCGTGCCGAAGACTACGAGCGCTAGCGCTGACCGGGGGCCTTTCCTTGGTTTGAATTCGGCGGAAAAGGTCAAAATTGAGGCACCTAGCTGCGCCGGATCGCTTCAGCCCTGCCCTTGTGGTAAGGCTGCCTCGTGACGCCCGACGAAAAGCGAGTCGCCCGCAGGGTCCGAGCCGCAGCGCGCCGCGTCAGCATGACCGTCGAAGCCGTATCGCTTGGCCAGCCGAAACCTTCACCTTATGCGCAGAGTACGCCGGAAGAGAGGCTGACTGCGGCGATGCGCCTCATCCAACACCACCAGCTGCTCCGTGGCGGTCCTCCCGCGGTTCCGCGCTCAGAGTGGCCGGGAGAAACCTACACGCTCGGCGGGGAGCTTGTCTAAACTTCCACAAGATTTCGCTGATCTACTGACGGAGCTTCGCGAAGCCGACGTCGAATTCCTGCTAGTCGGTGGTTGGGCCGTGATTCTTTACGGCCACGTGCGTTCGACGGACGACGTCGACATCTTCGTGAGGGCGTCCAAGGCGAACGCCGAGCGAGTCGTTGCCGCCCTTGAGGCATTTGGCGCACCGTTACAGGCACACGGCGTGGACGCGAGCTATTTCGAGCGGGAGGGCGCGGCGTATCGTTTCGGCATGGCGCCTCTCAAGATCGAGGTGCTGACCAAGATCAGTGGTGTGTCTTTTGACGAAGCTTTGCAGGGCTTCAAGACCTTTGAGCTCGACGGGATTCGGATCCCGTACATTGGACGCTCGGCGCTGATCCGGAACAAGAAGGCCGCGGGACGCCACAAGGACCTCGCGGACGTCGAGGAGCTGGAGCGACTGGACGACTCGTCCTGAAGCAGACGTTGAGGCCCCGGCAACTCAACTTGATTGAACGGGCATGCGTGGTGAAAACTCGGCGCCATACCCATGCCGAAAACGCATCCTTCGCCATGCGGAAATTGAATTGGATGCGACCGCCTGAGTGCTCAACTATGGGGCATGCGTGTCAGCTTGTCTTCGGGTTCCGTTGTTGCAACGGCTTGGCTTTTGGTGTCCTGCGCTCCCTCCGTGGAGGATGGCAGCGCTGAACTTCCGAGCGCAACGGGGCCCAGCGCCTCCGGCTCCGGATCGGTCGAAGCCGACGCTGCAACACCCCTCAACTCCAACCCCGACCCCGACTCCAACCCCGACTCCGGCACCAACCCGGACCCCAACTCCGGCACCAACTCCAACCCCGACTCCGACTCCGGCACCAACCCTGTGGTAACGCTGCCGGCGCAGTCCGTCGTCTGGAAAACTCTCGCGGCCGGCGAAGATCAGCGCACCCATTTCAGTTCGCCGAGCGTTGGCAGCCGCGGTGAGGAGGCGGCCGTGGCCTACGTGGAAAGCGTAGGGGACGTGTTGCGGATATTGATCCAGCGTTTTGACGCTCAGGGGGAGCGCCTAGGGGAAGCCGTTGCCTTGGGGGCTCCACCCGATGAATACGTTGGCCTGACGTTAGCTAGTGACGGCAAGCAGTACGGGGTCTGTTGGTCGGATACGCAAATCCATTGCGCTACGCTAGATGCAGAGAATCAGGCGCACACCGCCGTGCTAACGCTGGCAGGGCAGTACCCAAAGATCGCGTTTGCGCACGGTGGCTGGGTGCTCAGCTACTTTACGGCTAACGAGCAGATTCACCTGCAGGCCCTGTCGGACACGCTTGAAGTGCAAGGTCAACCG
>JBDKJZ010000509.1:0-4175 GCA_039796375.1 Pseudomonadota bacterium | reverse complement strand
CCAGCCGGTTGACTAGCTCGGCAGAGTCGACCCACTCAAGGGTCAGCTTCACGTCTGTATCTTTGCCCCACACCTCCGTGAAGTTGTCTGTCCAGGCTTTGTACTCCGGAACGAAGTGGTCCCACTGCATGATATTCAAGGCCCTAGGGGGCTCATCCTTGGGCTCATCCTTGTCAGTCGCAACCTCATCGCCGTCCGAACAGGAAAGGTTGCCGAAGCTAACGACTAACGCAAATGAAGCAATGCCAATACTTTTCAATACTCTTGTTCTTAACACAATTCCCCCCCAAGTAGTTTCACCCGTAACTCACAACAACGATCAGCCGAATACTGCACCCTGTTGTCTCGCCGCAGCCAACTAGCCATCTCAAATCAACCCGCTGTGGTCGCTTTTCGAAGTTCATTGCCAAGTGCAAGCTCCCTTCTTCGGCGAACAATCTACGTCTCCGGTACAATCGTGGGTTATTCTGTCCACGAAGAGTCCGCGAACGACCTCAAAACTCACGAAGTCGTTTTTGACATTCCCATTTTCGTCGAAGTCCACCGGACCCGAAGCACCGACGTAGTCAATCGGCAAACCTTTACGAATAGCCTTTACCGCATCGGCAAAACCCTCCGCGCCGCCCGTGACCTTAACCGCTTCCGCTGACTTGTCGCTGACCCTACTTAGGGCATCGCGTACCTGCACACCCTTGAGCTTGCTCGCGTTCGGCGTGCTCATGTCGCTGATGGCCACAAGGGACGCGAGCATCGTGACCATAGTGGCGTCATAGTGCTGAGCATCCCAAAGCCCAGGACCGCGTCCCGTCTTAGCAAACAGCGCACTCGCAAACGGCCTCCCAGCTTCGTCACAGTTATCGAGGACGGCATGGGAGACCCCCGCATGCCCATCGACGTCGGTGTTCAGAAGCTTCACCAGCGTCTGAAAGTGTCGCCAATTGTGGGTATGAAACAGGGGTGTAGCTTCGTTCGCGTCAACATGAGCACGCGTGAACCCAGCGGCGAATAGCGGGAAGGTGGCCTCGACAATGTAGTCTGGCTCACCATCCTTCGATATCGGCTGGCCCGGATTGTCCGTGGGAGCGTCGTTGAATTCATCAAGTAGCAAGGTGAGGTCGTCGGACCAGTTGTATGAATTGGCGTCAACACCCGGCGGATGGCGGATCACTTCAATGCGCAGTCCCGTGTTGCAGAATGCCGAAATTGCACCTCTCTCGCAGCTCAGTACGTTTTTTATGTCAACCCAAGGAAACAGTTCATCACGCGCAGCTTTGAACCCTTCCACGAATCCATTGCCAAAGTCATCGTCAATCACATACAAGGCAATCTTCCAACGCCCATCGTGATTGATATCACCTTTGGAACCGCGCGACTCAATCGCGGTGAGCAATGCTTTGGCTTCGGGGATGGAATCTGCGGAGGTACGGTAGCCCCAGAGTTCCCGGTCGCGATAGCTCTTTTGGCGTACTTCGTCGAAGTGAGAGGCGAACGGATCGCCGAGTTTTGGAGAAGTGCAACCTGTACAGATAACCGGCACTCCTAGGTCGTTCTTGGAGCTCGCATCATACTGGGTTGCGGTCAGCGCCAGGGCGTCTTCACCAGTATCGGTAATGATGGCCACCGCCCCGTCAGCGATCAACTTCTGCCCGCGCAGCAGCGTTACCTCGGGATCGCTGATAGAGTCGGCGACGACCATGCCAAACAGCGCGTCGTGAAAGCCGCCTGCCAACTTTAAGCCGGCGTTGGCCTGTTCGACAGCCAACAATGCACTGTCCTTCCAGGACTCGTTCGCCAACGGACCAGTCTGATCAAGCACTGCCGCGATTTGTACAGTAGCTGCCGCATCGTCCTCTCGGCCACAAGCGACCAGAAGCGGGTTCGAGACACACAACGCTATCAATAGTGGACTCCTAAGATTCATCAGAATTCCTGCCTCAACTCGAGCATTCCACGCCGCTCGCCCGCTGGGATGTCGAAGCCCGCGAAACCGGGTTCCGAGTAGTGGGTATTGAACACGTTCGAGACCGCCAAGCGCGCGTGGGTGGCGGAGTCTTGTGCGAATAGATGCAGAGACGTCGAAGACACGGTCACGTCCAGCACCGCCGCGCTCGGGAGTTCATAGACAACGCCGTTATTGGCAAGGGTGTTGCTCTGACTTGACCCGCGTGGCCCCTTCCAGTGCAACAACGCTTCAGCGTTGAAGTACGCCTCTGGGACGTTCACTCCAGCGCCCACAGTGCCGTAGATGCCGGGTGACTGAGCCGGCGGCGACGAGTCCAAAGCGCCATCTTCTATGCTCAGCTGGTCAAATGCGGTGATCAGCGAGTGAAAGCGACCGACTTGCCAACGGAGGGACGCAAATGTCCCCACCGACTTCAGCTCTTCAGCGTTATTTGCGACGAAGTCGTTACCCACCTGTTGGAAGACGATGTTGTCCGTCACCCGCTGAAAATAGACTCCCACATCAACTCCCAGAGGCTCGAAGGCGCTATTGAGCGTGACCTCAACACCGTCCACGACCTGGGGCACCAGGGGCGAAACGCCTAGAGCCGTAAGCCCGGCGTTGCCCAGCAAGTTATTGGCGTTTCCAAAGCCCCCACGTGCGAACATTAGTGTTGGCGATGGCGTCTGAAATGCTCTCCCGGCGATTGCCTTAAGCACAGTCGTAGATGTTAGCTCGTACGCGGCACCTGCGCTCCAGCTGAACTCGGCCGGAAAGCTACGCTCGCCATACCCGATAAAGTCGACCCGAGAGCTACCCATCGCTCGCAGACCGGGTAGCCCCGGAATAGCTTTGCTGGTGACTTGGACACCCCCGCCCCCGCTGCGCACCAACTCCGACCTGTTGACGTCCGCGCTGATGAGGTCCGTCACGACGCCCGTTCGAAACGATTCTTGACGGTAATAGAGCACGTCCTCGTTGTCGAGTTCACCATCCACAGCCAGACGAAGACTGAGCATGTTGTCGAATAAACCGATAGTAGTCGTGACCGAACTAGTGAGCGATGAATAACCGAACTGCGGCTGGTAGGCTGTGTCAGCGTTTCCGGTCAAGAATAGCTTGTAGTCGTTCGTGGGCCCGCCGGAGGCGAAACCCAAATCGAACGTGGTACTCACTCTGTCCGACCAATCCTTATGGTGTCGACCATGAGACCAGGCATTGTCAGCGCCGACACGACTACGGTGCGACATTGTGGTGTTGACCCCAAATTCTGGAGCGACCTCAAGATGCTGCAAACCCCCTTGCACCATGAACTCTCCCGCTGAGTGGTCGGGCGAACCGTAGCGAACTTTCCCGTAGATGCTCTCAGGCATCGAGTCATCATTTTGACTCTCTTCGTCGAACAAACCGTCGTTCTTGAGATAAAAGCTTTGATCCGCAAACGTGGGTTCGATCGATCGCCCGGAACGGTCGAGCTGGTCTACCGAGACCGCAAACATCAGGCTCAGGTCCGGCGAACCCCTGGACAGCATCGCAGAGACGCCGCGACCGATGTTATCTCGTTGTAGCCACATGCGGCCAGCGGCGACGTTTCTGGTGTCCGAATTTCGCTGTTCACGCGTGATAACGTTGATGGTGGCGATGAAGGCGTTCGCCCCGTAGAGAGCCGAAAGCGGACCTTGAACGACCTCGATTCGCTCGACGGTATCCATCGGAATATATTCCAGGCCCAGCCAGGCGGTGAGCTCAGGTCGAAAATTGACGGGGGTGCCGTTGATCATGACCTTAACGAGGCGACTGCCTGCACCCAGTCCTCCGTTTACACCACGCACCGAAAGAGACGGAGTGATTGGGTCGTCTACGACGTAGATCCCAGGAATGATCGCCAGGGCCTCCGAGATCGCCAGCCATCCCATTCGCTCGATGTCCTCGCGGGTGATCACCAAAGTGTTGGCGATAGTTAGGCGACGCTCCTCGCCGACGCCGCCACCCGCGGTGACCACCTCGACGTCGAGCAGTTCCTCCAAGCTCATGCCTCCGAGATCGTCGAGATCAATTTCGGTTGAGAGTGTTGCTTCTGGATCGGCGCGCAAATTGCCCGGCGCGCCGAGCGCGAAGAACAGGGCGACCGCGGGCAGTTGCATCGACAGTTGCCCCAGGCAAGTCCTCCGCCGCCCTATCCTGGTGGAAGGTCCGATTCGTTTTCTCAATTCGTCCCCCTGACGAGTAAGGT
>JBDKJZ010000508.1:0-4175 GCA_039796375.1 Pseudomonadota bacterium | reverse complement strand
GAAGTAGGAGAGGCGGCTAGCGAGCTCATATCCTGTGAGCACGCTGAGGTCGGCGTAGGGCAGGCCGTGCTCCACCCGATACAAGAAGTGCGGTGACTGCAGGAACGCCTCGATCAAGCCGCGGACCGCTTCCGCCAGCGGCAGCTGGGGGTGGAGCTTGTCGAACAAGCCCATCATCTCGGTCACCTCAAGCGGCTCCAAGGGACGCCGGAAGGCCCGCGCCCCGAAACCCGCTGCCCAAACCGCAACGCAGGCGCGCACCTCGGCACCCGGAGCACAGGCGAGCAGGCCGTCGAGGTTGGCGGTCATTTCGGCGGACAGGTCTTCCGCGGCGTTCAGGTACTTACTCGACAGCAGCCGACTGACGACACTCACATCCGCGTTGTTGTCGAAGCCAGAGCCCCCTTCTTCAGGGAAGCTCCTTCCGGGCGTTCGCTGGGTCGCGACTAGGGTCCTGAGGGTGTTGTCGTACTCGAACGAGGTCAGCCTCCGGATCGGGGAGGCGCCAGGTTGCGGAACCTCGCAGCCTGGGATCCCGGTGGCGGCTGCAACCGGGGGTGGCCTGTCCTTCTGCGGTAGGGGCGTTGCGCTCGTTGAGCTCGTTGTGCCGGGTTCACCGACGCCGTTCGCCGGATCCGTATTCGTCGCGGCGCCCGGCGCTGGTGACCCAGGAGGCAGGGCGGCTTCGGAGGGTCCCGATCCCCCTTCGGCGCCGTCGGAGCACGCCGATGAAATGCCGAAGAGCACAGCGAGGAGCCAGCTTCGAAAGCTAAGGGTAGAGTGCGTCATCAGGAGACCTTGAGAGCCCGGGGAAGCGAGTGCCCCATCCCCGCGGGTTTAGAGCTGCGATATCAGCTTTCGTGCATGAACTATGTCTCTGCTACCGCGCCGAGAAACGACGTGCCTGGAGTGAGGCTAATACGGCTTGGTTGCTCCAGTACGATCGATAGTTGACCGCCGCACTGTAAATGTAAGCGCTGCACCGCAGCGCAGTCCGTTGGGTACATATACAAGACCCTGCCGCTCAGGACCTTTGCGGGGGGTAAAGACCTATCCCGGCGCTGTGGCCCGACATCCATCGGGCGCTGTCGAGCACCCCACCAGAGCACTCAATCCGAGCCGACGTCCGTGACGCCACCTGAGACGATGAACTTCATGGCCTCTGTCCCGGTGACATTGAGCGGCTCGACCGAGTCCGCCGGGACGATGAAGAGGTTGCCCGAGAAGTTGTATGAGTGCGGCAGGTAGACTGCCACCTGGCCCGAAAGCCCCAGCCGCGAGAGATCCCGCTGAGTGATGAAACCGACCTTCTTTAAGCCGTTTTCTCGGTTGATGGTCACTAGCACCGGCTCCCGGAAGCTTTGTTTGTCCCCGACGAAGGCGGCCATGAGATCGCTCACCGCTCCGTAAATCAGCTTAACGAGCGGGAGCTTATCGAGCAGGCCACGGGCAAGCGAGCTGAGCGGCGTGCCGAGCAAGAAGGGGCTGGCGGCGCCAAGTAGGGTGACCGCTCCGACGATGATCAAGAAGCCTACCCCCGGAAGCGGTACGGGCAGCATGCTGTCGATGAACCTGAAAGCCGCGTAAAGCACCCAGAACGTTGCCGCGATGGGCACCACGAGTACCAGCCCGCGGAAAAAGTTCGTAGCGAGTAGTTTCATTCGTTGAGTTCTCCGTCCTTATGGTTGGGCACTTTCGCGCGACGCGCCGGTGGGTAGCTGGTCACCGAGCGCGCAGTGGCTTAGCCCTTGAGCAGCGCCTTGGCGATCACCACGCGCTGGATTTGGCTGGTCCCCTCGTAGATTTGCAGCAGCTTGGCGTCGCGCATCAGCTTTTCGACCGGGTAATCTTTGACGTAGCCGTTGCCTCCGAATACCTGGACTGCGTCCACGGCGGTCTGCATCGCCGCGTCGGCGCCGAACGCTTTGGCGAAGGCCGAGTCCATCGGGTTGGTGACTCCGTTGTCTAGGTTCCACGCAGCCTTGCGATAGAGCAGGCGCGTGGCCTCAGTACGAATCGCCATATCAGCGAGCATCGCTTGCACCATTTGGTGGTCGCCGATCGGTACACCAAACGTCTTGCGCTCTCTGGCGTAGCGCACGGATTCCTCCAGGCAGCGCTGCATCAGACCGGTCGCGATGGCGGCGATGTCCGGGCGAGTCTGATTGAAGGTCGTCATTGCCAGCTTGAAGCCGTGTCCCTCGGGGGCGAGCAGGTTTGCCTTCGGGACCCGCACATTGTCAAAGCTGACAGGCGCCGTGTCGCTGGCGCGCTGCCCCAGCTTGTCTTCATGGGGGCCCACGCTGAGCCCCTCGGAGTCTCTGTCGACGATGAATGCCGCGATCCCTTGGTGCCGCTTGCTAGCGTCCGCTGTCGCGAAGACCACATAGAAACTGGCGTGAGTCGCGTTCGTGATCCAGCATTTCTCGCCGTTCAGTACGTAGTCGTCGCCGTGAGCCTCGAAGCGGGTCTTCATGCCGGCGACGTCGCTGCCAGCGCTCGGCTCAGTCGTGCAGTAGCTGGCAAAAATGGGTTCAGAGGTGAGGCGCCCTAGGTAGCGGCGTTTCTGTTCATCGTTGCCGGCCAGCAAGATGGGCGTCAGCGCCAGCACGTTGGCCATGATGCTCGTCTGGATGCCGCTGCAGCCGAAAGACAGCTGCTCAGTGATGAGCGAGTTATCCAGGTGGCTCATGCCGAGGCCGCCGTACTCTTCGGGCACGATCGAATTGACGAAGCCGAGCTCCCACGCTTCTTTGAACACAGCCATCGGCAGCTTGGCTTCGCGGTCGCATTCTGCCGCGACCGGCGCGATGCGTTCCTCGGCGAAGCGTCGGGCCTCGGCGACTAGGGCTTTTTGTTCATCACTTAGGCTGAAGTCGAGCATAGCGGATCACCTGGTAGCACGGGTGGCGGTGGGCGGCACTGAGCGGAGCTTCGACGGTGCGGTTGAGCGGAGCTTCGACGGTCCGACGTCGCGAGAACCAGTGCCGAGGGTGGGTGCCGCCAAGGCACGGCTGACGCGCTCTGCGGCGAGGCGGCAGGCTAGTTCGTTCAGATCGCAGCCGGCGAATGCACGCCCGAGGCGAGCGGCGACCGCGACCGTGGTGCCGGACCCACACATCGGATCGAGCACGGCGCCGTCGGGTGTGGACGCGGCGCGGATAACCCGCTCGAGCAGGCTCTCCGGCTTTTGGGTGGGGTACCCGGTGGTTTCGCTGGTGAGCGGCGTGTTGGCCGTCATCGAGGGGCAGTCTAGCCAGACGCTGCCGATGCGTCGCCCCTCGTCGGCGTAGTAGCGGTAACTCTTTCCGTTGATGGTCCGCTCGCGATAGTTCCGGCCTTGCTCGTCGGTCTGCTTAAAGTGCATGCGCAAGCTCGTATCGCTGAATGGCTCTCGCAGCGCGGGGTCATCGCCGTTCCAAACCATTTGAGCTCCACGTCGATAGATGAGGATGGTCTGATGGGTGACGCTTGGACCTGACCTGCGTTTGCCGCCATTGCCCGGCACCCAGATGACCTCACCGGCGAAGGCGCTGGGCCCAAACACCCGGTCGAGGCAGACCTTGACATCGTGGATGGCGCGATAGTCGAGCTGAAGCCAAAGGCTTCCTTCTGGGCTGAGCGCGTCACGCAGGACCTCGAGGCGTGGTTCGAGCATGTTGAGGAAATTTTCGAGCCCGCCCCACTGGTCGACATAGGCGTAGGCGCCGCCTGCACGTGGACCTTGCGCCTCACGCGCCTTGCGGATCCCGCCAGCGTTGAACGGGGGATCGACATAGATCAGTTGAAACGGGCCGTACTCGCGTCGCAGCTCGGGGACACGGTCCAAACAGTCGCCCTGACGTATCCTCCCGGTAGATTCAGGGGCGGCCGGAAGCGTCTCGACTGGGGGGGGCGACTTTAGCTCATTCATTGCCAGATTCCTCTGCGTTCCGTTTTACGGACAGGGCATAGGTCAGGCCAGTTTCTGGCGGATTTGGGGGAGCACAACGGGAAGCGACGCCTCCAGGCGCGCATTACCGCGACCCGCAAACCTCTGAGTTTAGCGGGGGGAGTAGCGACGCGCTGAAGCGCGACGGTGCGTCCTTAGTGGATCGTCACGTCAAGCTGGAAAGGCCCGGAGTTGAAAACGGAATCAGTCGCGTACCCGCTGACGACGACATAGTAGATCCCTG
>JBDKJZ010000507.1:0-4192 GCA_039796375.1 Pseudomonadota bacterium | reverse complement strand
CCAGGCGCTTGACGGGGTGGTGAGCGCGCGCGTCCACCTCGCGATCCCCGAGCCTGATCCGTATCAGGCCGACGCCCAACCCAAAGTCCCGACAGCCGCGGTCTTGATTCGGCACCGAGGCCTAGCCCCGCCGGTCTCCGCGGCCGAAGTCCAGCGGCTGATCGCGGGCTCCGTTGCAGCATTGACGATGGAACGGGTGACGGTCGTGATGCACCCGGTCCTTGCGCCCAGCCTGGACGCGGCGCAATCCCTGTCCAGCCTGGGTCCCATCTCTGTCACGCGCTCGTCCATGGCCGTCCTGCGCGGCGTACTCTTCGCCGCCGCAGCGCTCAACCTGGTCCTCGTCGCCCTGGTGGTCGCACTCCTCGCTCGTTTGCGGCGCGGGCGAACGCTCGCCGCGACCGATGGAGCGACGTGATCGATCTCGCTCACGTCTGCTTAGAACTAGGTCGTCCCATCCTCAACAATGTCAGCCTGCAAGTTCCAGAGGGTTGCCTCTACGGACTGGTCGGGCCCGGCGCCTCCGGAAAGAGCGTCCTGCTCAAGGTCATCACGGGTCTGCTGTCACCGCAGGCGGGAAGCGTCCGAGTCTTCGAACAGGAGGTCCTCGGGCTGCCCGAGCATGAGCTCTTTGAGCTGCGCCGAAAGATCGGCATGCAGTTTCAGAACAACGCCCTGTTTGACTTCATGACCGTCGCCCAAAACGTCGCATTTCCGCTGCGCCGACTCTTCGATCTCGATGAGACCGAGATCGAGGATCGGGTCAGCGAGCGCCTGGCCGCGGTTGGGCTCCCTGGCTTCGAAACGCGATTTCCATCTGGTCTAAGCGGGGGTCAGAAGAAGCGCGTCGCCGTGGCCCGGGCGACTATTGGCGAGGCCAAGCTGGTGATCTACGACGAGCCGGCGGCGGGTCTCGACCCAGTGAGTAGCCAGAAGGTCTTTGAGCTGCTTCGCCGCGAGCAGCAACGCTCAGGGACCACCGTGGTGATGGTCTCGAGCGACATCGAGCGGCTGCTGAGTGTCACGGATAGAGTCGGCATGATGCTTGCGGGTGAACTGGTCTTCGAGGGCACGACCGCCCAAGCCAAAGCCAGCAAGCATCCCCACGTGCACCAGTTTATCAACGGCCTGGCCGAGGGGCCCCTGTGAAAGCTCCCACCGGGACCCTCGGCCAAATGGGAGCCGGCGCTCTGGGGCTGCTCGGCGGCGGAGCGCGTTTGTTGCAGGTCTTTCGAAAGACGCTCTACTTCTCACTCAACGGCTCGCCGCAGCCGGGGGAGGTCGCGAAGTACATGTACATCATCGGCAACCAGTCCTTGGTGTTCCTGAGCGTCGTGATGGGGTTCATTGGGATGATCGTCGTCTACCAGGGTGGCATTCAGCTGCTGCGGGTGATCCCGGACATGAGTCAGCTAGGATCCACGTACCTGGAACTCCTCGTGAAAGACTTAGCGGCCACGATTTGCGCGTTGATGCTGGCGACGCGGGTTGGCGCGGGTATCGCTGCAGAGGTGGGCTCGATGGTTGTGACCGAGCAAGTTGACGCCTTACGGATGTGCTCCGCCGACCCAATCGACTACCTGATAAGACCTCGCTTCTTGGCCAGCTTGGCCATGACCGTGGTCTTGGTCGTCATCGCCGGGGCCATCGCAGCCATCACCGGGATGCTCACAGCGCAGGTTTTTTTTAACGTGCGACCGAGCACGTTCCTCGACTTCAGCCAGGTCGATTTTGAAGATGTGGTCTTGGGTTTGACCAAGGCCCTCGCCTACGGCGCTGCGATTCCGGTGATCAGCGGATACTGTGGGCTTTCCGCACACGGTGGCTCCCAGGGGGTCGGCTCCGCGACCACGCGCGCCGTGGTCAGCAGCTCACTGGCGATCATCATTCTCGACTTCGTGCTGACAACGGCGGCTTTGCTGCTCTTCGGGTAGTCCGGGCACAGCCGGGCTACTCCGCTTGTCTTGGGGTGTTCTTAGGTGATATTCTAAGCGACACATGAGTCGCGACCGCGGACCTAAGTCATCGCTCTCGCAAACCCGGGTGCTGAGTGAGACCCGAGTGGACGAAAGCTCCTCGGCGCCGACCAGCGCGTGTGCCTGCCTGATCTTCATCGCCGGCGAGCGCATCGGCCGCAAGCTGGATCTGGATCGGGCCGAGTTGCTGATAGGACGCGACCCGCGCTGCGACCTGACCATCAACAGCGATCTAGTCAGCCGCAATCACGCCAGAATGGTCACCGGCCGTGACACGACGGAGCTCGTGGATCTCGGGTCCACCAATGGCAGCTACGTAAACGATGAGAAGATCACCCAACGCGTGCTCGTTGACGGGGACCGGATCGCGATTGGAAAGTGGGTGATGAAGTACCTCGGTCCGGGGAGCGCCGAAGCCGGTTTTCACGAAGAAGTGTACCGGCTGGTGAGCCATGACGGCCTCACTGATCTCTACAACAAGCGCTTCTTTGACGAGCACCTTGGCGCCGAGACCGCGAACAACCACGGAATCGTGAGCATCCTGGTCTTCGACGCTGACCACTTCAAGAAGATCAACGACACCTATGGGCATCCGGCGGGGGACGCCGTGCTGCGGCAGCTGTCTAGCTGCGCGAAGAGCTGCGTCCAGGAAGGGCAATTCCTTGCGCGGGTCGGCGGCGAAGAGTTCAGCGTGCTCGCGCCGGGGCTGAGCTCAACCGATACTCTCAGCCTGGGTGAGGCCATTCGCCTCAGCGTTGAAAAGCACACATTTCAATTCGGTGACTTGACCATCCCCGTCACCATCAGCGTCGGCGTAGCTACCCTGCTCCCGAACGAAGAAGCGACCGGTTCAGAACTCTACAAGCGCGCTGACGCCGCCCTCTATCGAGCGAAGGAGGGGGGCCGCAACCGAGTCTGCTCGTGACCGCCAGGATTGAACATCAGCGTCCAGGCATGGGCGAGTGATCTCGTTCCGCGACGTGACGAAGTCCTTTGGCTCGAAGCACGTGCTTCAGGGCGTTAGCTTTGACGTCGAGCCAGGCGAGGTCTTCTTTATCGTCGGGGCTTCCGGCGTGGGAAAGAGCGTGTTGATCAAGCACCTGATCGGACTGCTTCGTCCAGACGGCGGAGAAATCTGGCTCGATGGCGAAGAAGTGAGCCAACTCGACGAGCGCGCCATGTACCCGATTCGCAAACGCTGCGCGATGGTGTTTCAGCACTCGACGCTCTTCGACAGCATGTCCTGCTTGGACAACGTGGCGCTCCCCTTACGTAAGCACCACCGACTCTCGCCTGCCGCAGCTCAAGGCGCGGCTCTTTTGCGGCTCACCCAGGTCGGCATGCAGGACTTCGCAGGTCATTTCCCGGCCGAATTAGGCGACGGAATGCGGAAACGAGTGGCCATCGCTCGGGCGCTGACCCTGGAGCCCAAGTACGTATTGTTCGACGAGCCCACGACGAGCCTTGATCCGGTGAGCGCGCGGAGGGTTGACCGCCTGATCCGGCAGCTGAGCGATGAGCTGGGTGCGACGTGTATCGTCGTCTCACATGACCTGGCCTCAATCTTCAGTATCGCTGACAGGATCGTCATGCTCTACCAGGGACACGTCCGGCTCCTCGGAACCCCCGACGAGTTCAGGGCCTCGGATGACCCCATCATTCAACAGTTCATCAACGGTCGCGCCGACGGGCCAATGGAAGTATAGTCGCGCCACGCTTTGAGCCCACAATGAGCCAACACCGCAGCATCGAAGTCAAAGTCGGTATACTGATCTTGGTCGCGCTTGGGTTACTCGCCGGCTTCATCGTGGTGATGGGGGGCATGAGTTTCGAACCCACTTACCGAGTGAACGTCGACTTCGCTAACCCCGGGGGCCTCAAGGCCGGAGCGCCTGTCCGTCTCGCCGGGGTGCGCGTCGGAAAGGTCAGCTCGATAGAATTCCGCGGCCTGGAACAAGACGCAGTTAGCGGCGGCATGCTGATCCGGGTGGTGACCGAGCTCGAGAGCCAGTACAAGCCCGCTATTTTCGAGAACTCGCGGTGGTTTGTCTCGACTCAGGGGGTACTCGGTGAGTTCTTCTTAGCGGTCGACCCCGGCAGTCCCGACAAGCCCCCGCTGCAAGACGGGGCAATCGTCCATGGTATCAGCCCTCCTCGGCTAGATTTGCTCCTCAGCGAAGCTTATGAGCTGCTGCACCACACCTATCTCGGCATCA
>JBDKJZ010000506.1:0-4203 GCA_039796375.1 Pseudomonadota bacterium | reverse complement strand
CTATTCGCACAGAGAGAATCCATGACCCGATCCGTCACCCCATCAATCGGCGAGTGGTTCGATTCCGAGCAGCGGCGCGCGGCACTTCAGCGCACAGCCGCCAGTCTGGTGCACGCGATTGCGAATCCTATAAACGTTATCGGCGGCAAAGCGAGTCTGCTGGCTAGCAGATCTTCCGATCCCGCCGCTATTGAGACTGCGGTTTCGATTCAGGAGCAGGTCCGAAAGCTCGCACAGTGTCTCGCCGAGGTTCGAGCCTATAGCGCAGAGTCGTCTGCCGCTGGGGCGGTCACGCTCTCCCTAGCTGATCTGGCTGCGGCTTCAGTCGAGCGTGCCATAGCGACAGCCGGCCAGGCACACACTTCTGTCGCGTTTCGCGTAGAAGTCGGAAGCACTGATCGACTGCGGCACCCCCGGGCCCTGTGTCTAGCTGTGGCTAACTTGCTAGAGCACGCTTCACGCAGCCGCGATCCAAAGCATGAGGTTTCGGTGAGCCTGAAGGAAGACGACGTGCGGAGAAGCGAGTTCTTTCCGGCTACCCGCTGCGTTGTCGCAACCGTGGGCTTCAAGCTCAGGCAAGGGGTTTCTGTCCCGATCTCGAATCGCGCACGGCTCGAGCCCTGGTTCGAATCCACAGGCCCTCGCTCTCTGGAGCAGACGGACCTTGACCTCCTGCTCGCTCTGAGTTGTGGCGTCGCCTCGGACAACGGAGGCTGGAGCACCACGCTCACCCAAGACGACTTCATCACGCTCAGTTTCTGCTGGCCGGTTGAACCTGAGGTTCGTCGATCGGTGGGCTGGGGCGACGGTTCACATCAAGAATGAGAAACCCAAGCCCAGGTCCACGGGCGAACCCACCCGCAGGGTTAGTGCAGTTCGCTCGCTGAAGTGAAATCGCCCCCCGAGGTAGAGCGCCAGATCGACATCTAGGTTGTTGTCGCCGTCGAAGTCCTCACCGAACTTTTCGTCGTCACGCAGCTGAATGGCGACCCCGGGCTCGCCAAATGCGGACCAGTACGGGGAGAACCAGAAGTTCCACTGCACGACCAGGGGAATGTGCAAGGTATCGCGATCGTCGAAACAGCGTGCCCGGTTGCAGTAGTCATCATCGCCGTCGAACAAGTAGTCGAAACCCACTCCAAGCGCGACAGTGTTACTAGCGCTTGGCACAAACCCAGGGTCGAGGATCTCGAAGCTGAGCCTGAGGCCCAGTCCCATTTGATCATCCCCGGTAGTGTCCGCTGCTAGGTGCGGCTCAACCTCCACACTGTAACCTGGGTGATCGTTGGGGTTCTCGATGTCCGCCCTCGCGGGAGAAGCCAGAGTCACCGCCGCTAGAAGGGTAGCGCCGCAGAGGACAGATGTGAATTCGATCGATGATGCCATAAGCGGGACAAGTGCAATCAGTGTGCCACTGATTCATGTCATGAAGCTCGCGTCATTGACCCCTGAAGACGATAGTTGGTGGTTCATGATACGCGCTCACGCCGCGCACTCAGAGCCTCCGAGACGACTTCCCCGTATAGCTGATTGTGGCGGCTGATTCGCCCGGGTGAGCTATTCCGCTCGCACGGTGTTCCACACAACGAGGCGAGACTCCTCGAATGGTGTTTGGACCGACGCATGCGCGGCTACTGGCACGGGAAGTGCTAAAGGGCAGACGCATGACCACCACTGCGATACAGTGCGCACTCCAGAGCAGTCATTCAGGTCAGCGCAGGGCGCAACTCCTGATCGCCGAGTGGGCATGCGAATGCCCACTCGCCCGTGTCGTGGTGGGCGGTGACACCGTTCTTATCGCTCAGCAGCCCGACGAACCAATGGACGCCCTGGTGGAACGGATAGCTACGCGGCTTGCCCTCCTTGAGCAGGAAGGGTTCGAGCTCGTTTCAGCGCAGCTATTTAGCGGCCGAGAGCGTAGCGCGGCGGCTCGTCACTGGCGTGCGCTTCTGGCACGACTACTAGCCAGGACCGTGCACACCAATGGCTCTTTAAGCCTTGGTGGCTCGCTCCTAACGACGGGTGAGGGTCTTGCAGATACTTGGGCGCTCGTGCAAAATCTGCTATCCCGCGTCGCCGCGGGGGTTCGAATTCACGTTCAGTTTCCTGACACAGGCCTAACCGAGCCCGCCCAAGACTGGTCACTGGTTGCGGCCTAGCGCCTCCCGAATAGTGAGAGCACTGATCTCACCGAAAGCCCACCTCCGCCGCGCGACGCATCCGACAGACTATTCTGGCTTCGAGTCCACTCTAGACTCAGCTCGGCACTGGAGTTGACCAATGGTCGCGCTGGCGATTCTTTCGGCGGCTGCCGTCAATGCCAGTGAGAGCGTCGCCGCGAGTTGCTGAGCCGAATCGTTCCCCGAAGGCCGCTTGATGCTCATCGTCAGACTTACGCTATCCTGGAGCAACACCAAATCTTCAGCCCGGACGGTAAAGCGCGCGGCAACGAGTGCCTGAACCGTCCCACCCCGTACTTCTTCGAACGCCAACAGCTCAACATCAAGCGTCGGCGCAGCGCTCGACATGACCCTTTGAACACCGCGCACCTCAAACAGCTCTCGTTCAAGGGCGCGTCGTAAGTACTCTTCAGGGATCTCTGTCCAGCGACGGTCCGTATAGAAGCCCACTTCCTCTGCACTCATTCGAAACGCGATGTGCTCATCGAGGTGCGACGCCGAACTCACAGACCCCAGCCTGAGGTCACACGGGATACGTACTTTCGACGCCGCGGGCAGACTCACCGGGGCGCCAGCGCTGAAGTAGCGGGGAGCTGTGGTTTCTGACTTCATCAGCAGGGCGCAACCGACGAGCGGCAGCACCACGCAAACGAGACCTGCATAGACAGTGACACTGTTCATCTTGACCGGCCCTTTAGCAACATATCTGGATCCCGTTCTAGTGAATCCGCGAGTCGCTTAATTGACCGCGACGCTCCCCGGACCTCTCGCAACGTCAGCTCAAGCTCGGGGCCGACCATCCGCGCGTCTTTCGCCACCTCGCTAATCGCAATGATGCCGCGCTCCGCGTTGGTCAACAAGCCATTCTCCCCTTCAATGCGGCTCAACAGCGCATCGCTTCTTTCAAGTAGCCGACTGAGCATCGTCAACGAGCGAGCAGTACTTTCTGAAAGTGCGGCAGCGTTGATCGAATTGAGCTGACTGGTTAGCGCCGAAAGAGCCCGTTCAGCCTGGTCGAGCGTCTCATTGGCGTGTTTTGGGAGATTTCCCGATTCTACTTGCTCGGCGACTGAGCGTATCCGCTGCATCGTCAACGCGGCATCATCGGCAATCTGCGGCAACCTGTCGACCGCTTGAACCATCGAATCCTCCAGGTTCTTCATCATCGAAGGCGCCGTGGGGATATGGTTCGGGAGCGGCTCAAACGGTATATGCGGCCTTGGCGTCGTTTCAGGATCAAAGAAGTCGATAGATATAAACCTCACACCCGTGATTCCAGTCTGGGCTAGTTGAGCACGAAGGTCCGGTTGGGCAGTGACCGACTGTGGCGCGTCTAGCGCCGCCAGGTTGAGTTCACCTGCCAATTCGGCGCTCAGTTCCCCAGTGACTTGGACGTGTCGCAAGTCGCTTGCAATGTCGATATCTACCACACGCCCCACTGTCACGCCTCGGTACTTCACCGAAGAGCCGAGAGCTAGTCCTTGAACCGACTCGTCGAAGTAGCTCACAAACTTGGTCGTTTTGCCACTCCAGGTGCGAAGCCCGAGCAACAGGGCCACCGACAATGTGACACTGACAACGACCACGACAAACAACCCCAACTTCCAATGATTACTTCCGACCGGCATTATGTATCACCCGCTTGTCGATTGAAAAATCTGCGAACCCGCGGGTCGCTGCAATGCGCCCTAAGTTCGCGTGGTTCGCCGCGAGCAATAATGCTCCTGGACTCGCGATCCAGCATGATACAGTTCTTCCCAATATTGAGAACACTCTCAAGGTCGTGCGTAACAAGCACGATTGTGACACCGAGATCGCGATTTAGAGTTAGTATCAAGTCGTCAAGTTCAGCTGCGCTGACTGGATCTAGCCCCGCTGAAGGTTCGTCCAAGAACAAGAGGGACGGCTCAAACGCCATCGCGCGAGCAATTCCCGCGCGTTTAAGCATGCCACCAGAAAGCTCCGAAGGCATCCGACTACCTGCTCCTTCAAGTCCAACTAAAGATAGCTTCGCTCGAACGAT
>JBDKJZ010000505.1:0-4203 GCA_039796375.1 Pseudomonadota bacterium | reverse complement strand
GACTCCGATGTCTGAGATGCTTCGTTTCCGGCCTCGCGTGCTCTTAGTTGAAGACAATGAGATCAATCAAGAGGTCATGGTCGAGTTGCTCAGTCAGTTGGGTTACTTAGTTGAGGTCGCCGCAGATGGCGCCCAGGCGCTGGATTCGCTGCGTCTGAAGTCATTTTCAGCAATCCTTATGGATTGCCAGATGCCAGTGATGGACGGCTACGCCGCGACGCGCGAGATTCGGAACACACTTGGAAACACCCAGGTTCCAATTATCGCAGTCACCGCTCACGCAATTGTTGGGGAACGCGAGAAGGCGCTGTCGGCCGGAATGGACGACTACCTGACGAAGCCCGTGACCCGCGTTTCGGTGCGGAACATACTTGAGAAGTGGATCCGATCGGCACCGCCGAGCCACCCCCGTATATCAACTGCTTCCAGCGACCCAAAGGGCGCGCCGGCCCGCACCGTCGAGGATGAGCGTCCCGCCTTGGACCCGTCCGTGGTTCGCAGCGTCAAGGTGATGCAGCTGTTCTTGAAGCACGTCCCGCCTCAGCTGACGGGGATCGAGGAAGCCGTGAAGTTGTCAGATGAGCAGTTGGTCAAGGAGCGAGCCCACAAACTCAAAGGTGGTTCGCACGCAGTCGGTGCTCTAAGGATGGCGCTGCTGTGCGAGCGCCTAGAGTGTTTGCCTGACGACTCGTTCAAGCTGGTTGAGCACCTGCTGGCCGAGTACGCCGAGGTTGAAGCTCAGATGCGTGCGGCGCTTGAGCAGCGCGCGCCTGCCCCGGAGCTAATGTCAGGCGGCGTGCAAGTATGACGGTGCGATACAACCTGCTCGTCATCGACGATGATGAGATCATGCTGCAGGTGATTGATGACCTCCTGACGGAGCACGGATACAGAGTGGTCACGATGGGTTCCCCGATTGGTGCAACCCAGACCATCTTGAAGGAGAGTATTCATCTCGTAGTGGTCGACTGGCGCATGCCGGTGATGCAGGGAGACCGCCTAGCAACCCTGCTCAGATCTTGGGAAAGAGTTCGCGACATCCCGGTCATCCTGATTTCCGGTTCTTGTCGCGAGAGTCTCGAGGAAGTGGCTAAGACCCTCACGGATGTGAGCGTAGTTACGAAAGCTTTGATGTCCCAGGAGCTTCCTGCGGCGGTGATTGCCGCGCTCAAGATTGGTCACGCCGGGAGTGACGTGAAGCGGAGAGCGGCGAGCTTCACGCCGTCTCGTACCGATGTAGAGAGCTTCGCTACACGCCTGGCCAAACGAATTCACGAAGCCGCCGACCTTTGGCGGTCGGTGGTGAGAGGTGAGGGGCGCCACTTCGAGCTAGATTTTCTGGTCGATACAATCCACGGTCAAGCCCAGCTCCTCGGTCTTGCCGACATGGCGCGGCTTATGGAAGCGATTCACGCGATTACCCACAAGGTGGCTGAGGGCAAAGCGGTTCCTACCGGCGCCGCGGACGTCGTCTCCCGCGCGCTAAAAGTCGCCGCTACCATGCCGGCGCTTCAGGGCGAGGGGAGCGCAGCTCTAGCGGCCCCTTTTCTGGAGAAGTTGAACGAGGCCAGCAGGACCCTCGGTCGTTAAGCCAGGCGCCCCCTCGACCGAGGCCATAGCCGCCTGGGCCCCCGAGCTTGGCAAAGTGTGGGCGGCGTCCCCAAAAGAACAACGCCCGGAGAAACAGCGTTCTCCAGGCGTTCGTATATTCTTGTATCACCAGCCGGAGTGCGACTGGTGAGTTCCTAACGTCAGGTGCTTAGTGGCCGTGTTCATCCCCGGGCGGGGCCATCCCGGGCATTCCGGGCATTCCGGGCATGCCTGAGGGGGCTTCAGCGGCGTCATCAGCCTCGTCCTTAGGTTTCTCCGCGAACTTCCCTGCGTCCGCGGTTGCCCAGTCAGCTGACCATGAGCTGATAGTGAAGAGGGTGTCGTTGTTGTTGGCTTTCACCCAGCGACTCGACCCTTCCGCGGTGTCGCCCACGAGGAGCTCAAGCTTGTTGGCGCCCCCCTTGAACTCGATGGTCAAAGCGGCCTTCGGAGTTCCCAGCCCGACGTCGGTGAGCGCCTTGTTGTCGCCGAACTCGGACGCGTTCAGCGTCTTGTAAGCACGAAGCAGGTCGTCCACCTTGCTGGGTTTGAACGCGTCGATCGCTTTGCCGTTTAGGGTGCCAGTCCAGGACGTTTCTTGTCGCTTGAACTCGAAGGCGCCGGTTTCGTTCTTGATACTGACGAGCACTGCGTCGTTCTCTTCGAACTTGAAGACGCTCTTGTCGCGCCACGCTGAGGTGTCGCGGTCGTAGAGGTACTTTTGGAACCCCTTGACGACGTAGACCCCGTCGTGACCGACGATTCGCGCCATCTGGCCCCGACTCCCCGACTGACCGAAGTACATCTCCACGACGGTCTCGGCGCCCTTCTTGAAGACAGCGTGGAGCCCCTTCGACTCATCGACGCCCCATTTGGCGTAGGCGTCAGTGCCGGCGCTGATCTGCTCCTGCACCTCAAGCTTCCCGAGGCTCTCGAGTAGCGACTTCACGTTTGAGGCATTTGCGGCGTACTTGGTCGGCTCCGCGAGCTCCCAGACGTCCTTGTCTGGGGTCTCTCCGGCGGTGGTGCGCTTAATGACAACCTTCTGAGCCTCCTTGGCTTCTGTGTTTTGCCCGTCAGGTCCGGCTTTCGCCTCTTCAGCCGGTCGCGCAAGCGCGATCGAATCGATTGCCTTGCCTTGTTCGGTGTCGATCTTCAGCTTCGGAAGGTCGGCGCGTTGGGCGGAGAGGCTGTGGCCCGCCGCTTCACTCTTCTTGTCTTGCTGCTGGAGATACACGCCGCCACCCAGGGCGACCAATACCGCGAGAGCAACGTACAGTTTTTTGCTGCTGTCCATGACCAGTCCTTTCACGCGAACTTGAGGGAGCTGCGCTTAGACACACGCGAGCGCCAGCGGAGAATACCGAACAAGCCAAACAAGAACGGAATACCTAAGGTCAGGGTCCATTCAATGCTCTTCTGGCTATCCTGGCGTTGTGCCTTGAGACCTTCTTCGATCTTAGCGATTTCCTCCGGGGTTGCGTCCACAGGGATACTCTCCGGAGCGATGCTGCCGTACTTGAGGTTCGGCTCTTGGATAATCTTTGCGCTGATCTCCAGGAGATCGGCGTCGCCGGTCATCCAATCCAAGGTGTTCTTAAGAGCCAAGATCGTGTTGGTCAGGTAACGCTGCGCGTAGGGACCCGCGATCGCCAGTAAGGTCTGATCTCCCCCGACGTTCCCGAACATTGCGAACTGACCCCCTAGGTCAGGCCCGTTACCGGCGTAGGCGAACGGGTTCGTCAAGAACTGACTGGACGCTATCAGCAGGACCCGCGAGGGCTTCGGCGCAGCGTCTGGGACGGTCATGCCCTCAGCTTTCTCGCCGCCCGCGAAGGCGCTCTTGAGGTTGCCTTCGGCGACGGCCGCAATCACGTGTTGCTCGAAGGGAGGTTTTGGCTCCCAGCCCTTGAGCTTGAGGCTCAGGTCCGTTCCCGGGTCGGTAATGATCGTCGTGTTGGGCGTCGTGCGCGCAACCGCCTGGAGTTTCACGCCCTCGGGTTGC
This sequence comes from Pseudomonadota bacterium, assembly GCA_039796375.1. Classification (GTDB taxonomy): domain Bacteria; phylum Myxococcota_A; class Polyangia; order Polyangiales; family Polyangiaceae; genus SZUA-265. The sequence continues at coordinate 608 of JBDKJZ010000505.1, read as the reverse complement.
TTGTCCTTGAGCAACTCGATGCTGGAGGGGAAGGGAAACGCCGCCTCGTTCAGACGGAAGAAAGATGCAAAACCCGTGTCCAGCGTGCGAGCGTCACCCTCCAAGCGAGGGTCGTCAGCCACGTGAGCGACTGGCGGATACCGTACCTGCGCGAAGCCGCCCTGAGTGGGGACCAGCGTCTGGAACTGCGCGCCGTAGTCGAGCAGCAGGTTGCTCTTTAGGTTCATGCCGTACCCCGACAAGAGCTTCTCCAGGCCATGGGTTCCGAAGGTCGGCGTGAACTTGGCGTCGTTCGGCTTGATGTTCACCCCGGAAGCGAACACGGTCAGCGACTTCTCTCCGAGCATCAAGAACTCATCCACGCGGCGAAGCTCCTGATCGGTGTAGTCCTTCTGAGGCTGGGTGATGATTAGCCCCATCAGCGTCTTGTCGATCGCCGCGTCACCCTTCAGCTCGACATCCACCAGCTCGTAGAAGGGGAAGTACTGATCGAGGATCCCCTTCAAGTTTGCGCCGCCCTGACCTTGTTTCGGCATCAGGTTGGTGTCCGTGAGCTTGAGCTCATCCTTGCCGGTGACGATACCGACGCGATGCTTCAGGCCGTCAGC
>JBDKJZ010000504.1:0-4210 GCA_039796375.1 Pseudomonadota bacterium | reverse complement strand
CCCTGGGACAAGCGCTATCACGGACTCTGAGCATTTCATGCTCGCAGGGCGCACCTCCCACGGCGGCTCGGTGACCGTGGCCGGCAAACCTATCACCGTCGATCCCGAAGGCCGTTTCGCTCAGCTCATGAGCGTCGACTCCGAGGGCGAAACCAAGATTATCGTCCGAGCTTCGTTGGCCGACCACGCACCGCGACTCGTGCAACTCAAAGTCAGGCGTACCAGCGACTTGAAAAAAGTTGCCGAGGAATTTAGGAAAACAGCGGTCACCGACTACGCCTCCGTCGCCCAAAACGCGCAGGCGAGTCTGGGCCTTGCGGTCTCACTCAAAGGCCGGGTCGAAGAAGCGAAGCTCAGCGGCCACTCAACTATCGTGCTGCTTGACGTTTCTTCCGGGTGCCTCCACGCGCCGTGCTTGGCTCGCGTTGTGCTAGGGGCCCGAAGAAAGCTGAAGCCCGGGACTATCGTGACTGCCTGTGGCCATCTGCGTGGAGCGGTCGATGGTCCCGTCTCGGGCGTTCGGATCCCGGAGATCCACGCCGAACTGCTCCTCGAATGAGGCTCCCCGTGTTCGCCGGCAACGCGGTATGAAGCATTCGGCGATGGGCTCGCCTCGTCTACCGAGCGTCGGCTAGGTTGCTGTCGACGATCAGCGCGACGGGTGTATCGGATCGGATCAGATCGGCGGACTGCTCGTCGCTCCTGAACTCCGAGAGCTGAAGCCATGACTGCTGGCTCCGCAAGACCGAACTGTCCTGATCCTACCTCCTACGCAAGGGTCGCCGCTCGAGCTGGCCACAGGCCCCCTTTACACCCCCCCTCACCTTGCCCTATTATTCCCTTATGATTTCGATCACACAGGTCGCCGCAGAGAAGGTGAATGATATTTCTTCCGCTGAGGGACTGCAGGGGCAGGGGCTGCGCTTGCGGGTGATAGGAGGCGGCTGCGCCGGCTTCCAGTACGACCTGTACTTTGAGGAAAAACCCACGGATTTCGACGAGACTTTCGAATCAAGAGGGGTGGCTATCTACATCGATCCGCTTAGCTACCAATACCTGGACGGTACGGAAATCGACTATGTCGAGGGCGCGATGGGCGCCGGATTCAAATTCGGCAATCCCAACGTCAGCAGCACCTGCGGCTGTGGCTCCTCGTTTAACGTCTGATTCCGCCGCCTTGGCGTGAGTGGTCGGTCTTCGCCCAACCGAAGGGGGTTGGGCGATAAGCTGGGCGTGTCCTGGGCGGCCCAGTTCGTGTCGCTTGAGCGCACTCAGGGCCGCGCGGACGCAGGAAAAAAATTGTGCTACCCCCTCGGAACCGGCTTTGGGCTCGCGGCGTACTTCTACACAGACCCGATAGGAACGGCTTCACTTTCGACAGCCGGCCCTCGGGAGCGGAGTCGTCGCAATGTCATCCAGAGCTTTTCCTTCGTCCTACAGTGCCCTCCCTAAACTCGGCGAGTACAAGCCGCTGAGTCGAGAAGAGGAGCTGGTGCTCGCCCGCGCCTGGTGCAGTACTCAAGACGAGAAGGCTGCCGATCGCCTGATACGCGCTCATTTGCGCTATGTGGTCGCGACAGCGGTGAAGTATCGCCGCTACGGTGTACCGCTGAATGAGCTCGTAGCCGAAGGCAACTTCGGGTTGGCGCACGCACTGAAGAAGTTCGACCCGGAACGAGGATTCCGATTCGTCACCTACGCAGCGTATTGGATCCGCGCCTACATACTGAGCTACATCATACGCTCCTGGAGCCTCGTCGGGTCCGGTTCCGGCGCGCTGCGGTCGAAGATGTTCTTCAAGCTCCGTCGAGAACGGGTGCGTCTAGCTAACCTAGTAGGAGACCGCGACGAGGCGGAGCAGCTCCTGGCCGACAAGCTCAACGTCTCCCGACCCCAGTTGGGGGCTATGCTCCGCCGACTAGAAGTCCGGGACCTCTCACTGGACACCAAGGTGTTCGATGACTCGGCCCAGACGCTAGTAGACACGCTGGTTTCCGGGGACGTAGACCAGGAACAGGCCCTTCGCGAGACCGAACTCCAGAGCAGTCTGAGGAACGAGGTTCGTAGCGCAGTCGCGCACCTAGACTCGCGGGAACGCTACATTGTCGAAGCCCGCCTGATGGCCGAAGCCGAGGACAAGTTGTCACTCGCAGAGATTGGGCGGAGTCTTGGCGTCTCGCGAGAGCGCGCCAGGCAGCTGGAATCGCGCGCTAAGTCCAAGTTGCGCAGTCAACTGCTTAATATGTCGGAAGACGCCAAACCTGATTGGCTGACGCCGGAAGTACACGCTGCGCAGGCGGCCTAAGCCGCGGGCATCGCAGCACTCGTGGGTGATTTTAGGCACACAGGTCACCGCAAATGCTAGGTAGCCCGGCGGTAGCAGTGGCGTTCGCTGGCGCTCCGCAAGGAGTGCGGGAGGAAAGTCCGGGCTCCGCAGAGCAGAGTGCCGGGTAACGCCCGGTGAGGGCGACCTTGAGGACAGTGCAACAGAAAACAAACCACCGGGCGGACTTCGGTCCTGTCCCGGCAAGGGTGAAACGGTGGGGTAAGAGCCCACCGCGAAGATGGTAACATCTTCGGCTTGGCAAACCCCACTCGGAGCAAGACCAGATAGGAAGGCGCTTGAGGACGGCTCGTCCGAGCCTTCGGGTAGGTTGCTGGAGCTGCAGAGTAATCTGCAGCCTAGATGAATGAATGCCGTCACTCGTTGAAGAGTGACAACAGAACCCGGCTTACACGCGACCCGCACCGGTGCTCTTACGAGCACCGGTGTTGTTTTGTAGGGGCCTTTTATTGCGCAGCGAACACAAAGGGCACGCGGGTCGTTGTGGGGCCGGTGGCCCGCGGAAAGGTCCAGGTCGCCACCTTGCCTTGGATACACCCGGCGAGGCCCGGGTAGCCGGCAGGCTCTGCACTCGTCGTGGCGCTCTTGACGGAGCCACTCGGAGCAATCTGAATCGTCACGCTAACCCGTGCTGTGCTAGGCGCCCCGAGCGCGCGTCCGTTGAGCGCGGGCTGCCAGCATGCCCGCTTCACCGTCGCTTGGTGCCTCTGAATGGTGCGTTCAATTGCGCTTGCGTCGAGCGAGCTACCAGCGCTATCCGGTGCGCCGGGAGACGCAGATGGACCGCCCGGGCCTCCCGCACCGAGCCCAGCCAACAACGATCCGGAGCTCGTTGAACCCTCAATCACGCCGTTCGGACTCTTGACGGCTTCAGGGAGCACCACAGCGCCGCTGCGCGCAGGGGGCGGAAGCGCGGCGCTAGCGCTTGCCGTCGCGCCTGCGCTGACGGCATCCGAAGCCTCCGCCGTGACTGGAGGTGGCGGCGGCGCGTGCGAAACTCGGCTGTTTTCCACCTCCGCCTGCGCGGCGACGTAACGCACCTCAGCCTCCTGGTGCCCAAACAGCAAATAGCCAAGTCCGACGCCGAACAGAAGAGCCACGGTAGTTGAGAAGTACGCCAAGAGCGCGGGCACAGTCTTGGGCTGCCTCGGGGGAGCAAAACTGGCGACCGGCGGAAATGAAGGCGCCGGGAGGCTAGGCAACACATCCAGAGCGGTAACCGCTTCAGAGGGCGAAGCGGCGGCGGCTACTGGCTGCGCCTCCTCGGAACCCACCTCGGGGTTGTCACGCTCACGAACCGGAAGCGGCCGCGTTTCTGCGTCATCGGGAACATCCGTAGGCACCAGCGGCGCCACCGTCTCAGCAGCCATGAGACGGCCTTGCGCCAGAGGAGCTGCGACGCCGAGCGGTCCCGGGGGCGCCGCGCGAATCCCGGCAGGTCGGGGACCGATGCCCACCGCTGGCTTCAGCGGCGGAGCCGCCGACGCTAGCGCCGTAGGCATGCGCGGAACGAAACTGGGCCCGGTCGAAAGCTGAGCGGGGACGGGCGCGTTACCAAGCTTGTCAACGCTCAGCTTGGGTGGAGTACTTCGTCGCGGGGGCGGCGGTGAGCCCAACGCCGGAAGTGCAGCGGTACCACCGCTAGCCACCAGAACCGGCTGCGGGTGGGACGACCGCTGCTCCTCCGCGTCGGGTCTCGCGCCTGGGGAGCCACCTGCGCGAGGCGGCCCAGCAATCACCGAACTCCCCAGCGGTAAGCGTGGCAACGCGCCAGGCGCCAGGCTCGGAGCAGGATTAACCCGCTCCTCCTCGACCGCGGCCAGCACGCTAAACAGGTGAGAACACTGCTTGCAACGCAGCTTCGCG
>JBDKJZ010000503.1:0-4218 GCA_039796375.1 Pseudomonadota bacterium | reverse complement strand
ACCTAAAGACAGAGGAAGCACATCTAACAGCAGCACCTCGTCACTTGAGTCCGCTAACATTTGGGCCTGGGCGGCAGCGCCGTAAGCCACGACTAAGTCCGGATCGATGTCAGAGAGCGGCTCTTGAGCGAATAGCTCTCTCACCAAACCCCGCACAGCGGGCACCCGGGTTGCGCCGCCCACGAGGATCACGCCGTCCACTGGGTTCAAGGCCAGCTCGGCGTCCCGCAGCGCCCGCCGGCACGCGCGCGCCGCCCGATCGAGCAAGGGTTGAATATCGGCTTCAAACTCTTCACGGCTCAGGGTCCACGTGACCGTCGCGCCGCCCTTCTTTGGCAGCTCTACCGTCACGCTCGGGTGGTCACTCAGTGAGTGTTTAGCTTCACGCGCCGTGCCGAGCACCAAGCCGACCACCTCGATCGGCGCCTCGCCGTCAAAGCCCATCGCGCGTAGCATTCGCTCGGCGATGACGCGGTCCATGTCATCTCCACCGAGGGCGCTGTCGCCACCGGTGCTCTTCACCTGAAAGACGCCGTCATCGAGCTCAAGAATGGTGATATCAAAGGTCCCGCCACCGAGATCGAAGACCGCGAACGTTCCCCTCGACTTCTTCTCGAGGCCATACGCCAATGCGGCAGCCGTCGGCTCGTTCAAGAGGCGCAGGACGTTCAGCCCAGCGAGGCGCCCGGCGTCCCTCGTGGCTTGGCGTTGGGCGTCGTCGAAGTACGCTGGCACGGTGATCACGACGCCGCCCACGGCTTTCAGCTGCTCACGCGCGCTCTGCCCGAGGCTCTTGAGGATTTCTGCGCTCACCTCAACCGGTGTTACCGATCTTGGGCCCGACGCGCCGCCAACTCCGCCGGAGGGGTCTTCGCCGAGGTCAAACCGCACCAAGTTGGCCGCGGCGGAGCCCGCCGGGTCAGTCACAAACTTGTAAGCCCCAAGCAGCCGCGTCTGCTCATCGTCGGCACCACGCCCGATGAAACGCTTAGCGCTCGCGATGGTGCGCTGCGGCTCTCGCTCAAGGTAACTCTTCGCGCTTCGACCCACCAGCACGCTGCCGTGTTTTCCATAGTGAACGATGCTCGGCAAGAGCTGAGACCCATCACAGTTGGTGAGCGCACACGGTTGGCCATCGCGCACGTAAGCCACCACTGAGTGGGTGGTCCCGAGATCGATACCGATCGCTCGAGGCGGGGCTTTAGGGTCGAAGATGTCTAAATACATGAAGCTCTATTCCAACTCATCCAGCAGCGCCCCCGCCTCTTCAACAAGTCGACGGGAGTACCGCAACTCCCCGAGCTCTTTCGCGATCAAGGCCGCGATCGGCCCGGGCACGTTCAGCTGCTCTTTGCGCTGCTGAACGGCCTGCCCAAGCGCCACTGACAGCGACTGAACCAAAGCCGATGTGCGGCCCTCGAACTCTTTCGACAGCGCTACAATCGCCGCGATGTCCTTGTTCTTAGCGGCGCCAGAGAGCGCCTCGCGCGCTTCAAGGATTTCCATCAAGAACGCGGGTGACGCCGGCTCGTGGACTTCCGCGATCGCCAACCGCAACAGCAGCGCCTCGGCCCGGCGCAGCGGGTCTTTGAGCGTGCGGTAAGCCTCGTTGACATCGATCGCGCGGCTGAGCGCTTGGCGACGCTCGGATGCACCGCTTTGCCCGTAGCGATCGGGATGCAGGGCGCGCCCTAGCTCGCGGTGCCGCTTCTCAAGCTCGGCTCGGTCGAGGTCGAAGCTGGGCTCAAACCCCATGACCTCAAATGGATCTGTCGCCGAAGGCACCGCGGGCTCAGCTTCAACGGACCGTGAACGAGTGTCCACACCCGCACTTGGTCGCTTCTTGCGGATTTCTGAACGTGAAGCCACGGAACATCACGGTCTTCGTATAGTCCAAAGTGGAGTCCGCCAAGTAGATCAAGCTCTTCTTGTCGACGTAGAAGCGGATCCCTAGGTGTTCACTCACGATGTCGCGCGGCTTGGGCTCGGCGTCGTCGAACTCAATGATGTACTGAAACCCGCTGCAGCCACCGCCCCGAATACCCATACGAATAGCGGCCTGCGGAGTCCCGCGCTCCGCCAAGCGCTGCTTCGCGTATTCAACAGCCGCCGGACTCACATGCACGCCGCGTGGGCGAGCTGAAGCCGCCGCCTCTTTGGCTGGCGCTGGCGTGCTAGCCACGTTCGAACTTTGGGATTCACTCACAATCACAGCTTCACCCTAGCGCTTCCTTAGCGGCGCGCTTCTTCCGATAGTCTTCAATCGCGCTCTTGATCGCGTCTTCAGCCAAGACGGAACAATGGATCTTCACCGGTGGCAGGTTGAGTTCCTGGGCGATCTGCGAGTTGCTCAGCTTCTCAGCCTCCTCAACGCTCTTGCCCTTGATCCACTCAGTGGCCAGCGACGAAGACGCGATCGCCGAGCCACACCCGAAGGTCTTGAAGCGCGCGTCCTCAATCACTCCGGCTTCGTTCACCTGAATTTGCAGGCGCATCACGTCACCACACGCAGGGGCACCGACCAAGCCCGTCCCGACGTTGTCGTCATCCTTGTTCAAGGTCCCCACGTTGCGGGGGTTTTCGTAGTGCTCGATTACTTTTTCGCTATAAGCCATGACATCTTCTCCGATGTGTTAGTGCGCTGCCCACTGAATCGACTTGATGTCGATGCCTTCTCTATGCATCTCGTAGAGGGGCGACATCTCGCGTAGTCGCGTTACCTTCGCGGTCACAAGATCCGCCACGTAATCGACCTCTTCCTCCGTGTTGAAGCGTCCGAGGCCGAACCGAATCGACGAGTGCGCAAGATCTTCATCGAGCCCCATCGAGTGCAGCACGTAGCTCGGCTCCAAGCTGGCGCTGGTGCAGGCCGAGCCGCTTGAAACGGCCACGTCTTTAATCGCCATCATCAGGCCTTCGCCCTCAACAAACGCGAACGAAACGTTCAAGTTGCCGCACAGGCGACGGGCCGCATCCCCGTTCATGTAAACCTCACCCAGTGCGTTGAGCTTCGTCAACAGGCGCGTGCGCAGCGCCAAGATGCGCTCGGCGTCCGCTCGACCTTCAAGCATCATCAGCTCACAAGCCTTCGCAAAGCCCACGATGCCCGGCACGTTCAACGTCCCAGAGCGGTTCCCGCGTTCATGGCCGCCGCCGTCCATTTGTGCGGTCAACCTCACGCGGGGCTTGGTGCGCCGAACGTACAATGCGCCAACACCCTTTGGACCGTAAATTTTGTGGGCAGTGATGGACGCCAAGTCGACGTTCATCTCTTCGACGTTAAAGGGCGTCTTGCCGACTCCCTGCACCGCGTCACAGTGTAGAAGTATTCCCTTTTCGCGCGTGATCTTGCCAATCTCGGCGATGGGCTGGATCGTGCCGACCTCATTATTGGCGAGCATTACGCTCACCAGTATCGTCTTGTCGGTCAGCGCCTTCCGGATGTCTTCGGGGTCAACGATGCCGGTCGGACCCGCTGATACCACCGTGACCTCGTAACCCTGGGCCTGAAGTCGCTTACACGAGTCGAGCACAGCCTTGTGCTCGATCGCGGTGGTCACGATGTGGTTGCCGCGACTCTTGTAGTACTCAGCCACCCCCTTGACCGCCAAGTTGTTGCTCTCAGTAGCGCCTGAGGTGAACACGATCTCCTTGCCGCTGCTCGCGCCAATGAACTTCGCGATGGTCTCGCGCGCCTCTTCCACAGCCGCTTCCGCCTCCCAACCGAAACGATGAGTGCGACTGGCTGCATTCCCAAAGTGCTGACTGAAATAGGGCAACATCGCCTCTAGCACGCGCGGATCCATCGGCGTGGTCGCGTGGTTGTCCATGTATATTGGGAAGTTGAGGGCCATGTTTTCCTGTACTGGTTCCGCTACTAGTTCTAGGTCTGGGTGTGATTGGTCTGGGTGTGACCGGCTAAGGGTCTGCGCAAGGGCTCAGCCTAGCTGCGGTCCCATGATCAAATCGGTCGTCTGTGAATCGGTACTGTTGAAGTGCCGACAGCTTGAGCACCCGACGTGGGCATGGCTCTCACAGCTATTGTGACAATCGTCTAAGAATACCAAGCTCGCTTCAAGCTCCTGCTCCAAGGCGCCCAGCTGATGCAGCTGCTCCCGCACCTCAGCGAGCTTTTCGGCGTACACCTCACGCAGCTCTTCGGCGGCGCGCTGAGCAGACTTCGAAGCCTGCCGCTTTTGGACGATGGCTTGAATCTCA
>JBDKJZ010000502.1:0-4247 GCA_039796375.1 Pseudomonadota bacterium | reverse complement strand
ACTCGGTCGCGGAGCCCTCGTAGAGGACTTCGATCGCTGCGGTCACGGTGCCGTCATCGTTCTTCGCAAAGACGATGCGCTCGGCGGCCTGGTTGACGGGGTTCGAGGAATCGCAGAACAGACCGCCACAGGCGTCAGCGGGTGTGCTGACGGACAACGTGGTCAATGCGGTTGCGGCTAGGGTCGAGAACAGGAAAAGCGATCGCTGTTTCATAAGATTTATGGTGAGCAGCATGACCCAGTGGCCACGCGCTCCGCAACTAAGCTGCCGAAAGGTGAGGTTAGCGAACACGAAGAGGAGGTAAATTCGGCCTAGGTGCGGGGGGCGCGGGTGGTGAAATTTCGAAAGATTTTGGCGACGCCGAGCGGAGCGCTCGCAAACGCCCCCAACCTCTATTAGCGTTCAGCTCCGAAGGAACCGGCACATGGCTATTCTAAAATCATCGGTCTTGACGTCCATCGGGCTATTTTCGCTGGTCAGCATGATGTCATGCGGGACGAGCTCAAAGGGTGAGCCAGGGATCGTGGGTGACTGGTTCATGTGCGCCAATGAGGACTGCGATCGCGTGGAAAGCGCAGGGCTCCGTTTTCAGGCCGATGGCATCCTGCTGCAGCTAGCAGGAGGAGCCACCCGCGTACCTGAAGGTTCAGAGCCGGTTTGCGCCAGGTTGGGAGACGGGTCAGGCACGTACACCTTCACCGGCACTACGCTCAGCGGCGAGGTCGACGGCAACCAGCAGACTTTCGAAGTCCAGCTCTCTGGCGACCGAATGACCCTGACGCGTTCCGACCAAGCGGATGACGAGTCGCGTGAGTTCCGGCGCTTGACTACCCGCATAGCGTCGCGCTGCGAGCGCGAAGCGTTCACGGACATCGACATCACGCCTATCAGCCAACCCCCGCAAATGGTGCCTCGAGTGCGCCCGATTAAGCCTGCACCCCCACAGACTGGTGGTGCTACGATCGACGGGCACGAGGGCCCTCGGGAGGCAGTGGACGCGGGTACCGAAGTCGACGGCGGGGTGAGCGAATCCACCCAGCCGGATGCCGGCTCGGCGCTCGACGCAGGCTGATTGGGGGGCGCCTTCGCGGCGCAGGTCTCGTTGCGGAGGCCTCAACTTGCCCTGGTGTAAACCTCAAATTGTCGGTCAGGTGATAACACTTGCAGGTCGCGTCCTGCACTGTGCAGCGCACGTGACTGGGTCAGCTGAATGCCGGGCACACAACAGGCGAGGCAGAATGCAGCGTCCCAGCGCAGGAGATCTAGCGTGCGATCGGTGTTGACGTGCGCGTGGACGAACGTCACTAACACGCGCATGCTTGGCAGTGCGTTGAGCTCGTCGGCAACGTCTTCGATGCGTGCCGCACGCCAAGCGAAGCGTTTGATTCCATACGTCTGCTGCCACTCGCTGACAATCTGCGTGTTGATGATGGGGTCCACACTGATGTTCTCGGCCTGCGTCTTAAGCGCAAACATCGCCGCCGTCCTAGCGTGAGCACCATCGCCCACGTGAATCACACGGCAGGGTTCGTTCGCCGATAGGAACGGGCGTAGGTGAACAAGTGCAGAGAAGCTCTCGGTGAGTTCCTTAGCGGGCTTTGTTGCTTTGGCGAAGAGCGGCCAAAGCGCCGCAAAAGAATCGCGGCGCATCAGCCGATCGAGGTAGTCGCCGCTCGACTGCTCGGGTGACGCATCGCTGGACTCCGCGCTGAGAGTCGGCTCATGTGCTTTTTCTCGCGGAGCCCCGGTGCTCATTGGTTTCGAGGCCACTGGATACTCCGAAGGCGCTGACAGTACTCAAGTAATCGCAGGCGCGGCGCTCATCGGCCTGCTGCGCCGGCCCAAGGGCATCGACCTGCTAAGGCTCAAATCCAGCAGGGCGCGCTCGGGTCCCGCGCGAACCTACATTGTTGTTCCTCGGGGGACAGCGCTACTCCGGAGCGCATGATGCGCCTCCAGGCGGCGAAACGCGCCCTGCACCGGAGCTTGAAGCCACCCGAACGCCTTTTCGAGCGCCGAGCCCAAGCTCTCGTTTCATTTGGTACCTATACAAGGGAACCCCCTCGCCAACGGTCCCTAGTGGTAAACGATAGCGACGAGTAGCATGCCTTCCGATGGACATCCTGGCAGGCATACTCTTCGGGTTCGGTTTCTGGTTTCTGGCTCGCTATGGGTTAGGTGGGTTCTACACCATCGGCCCCAACGAACGCGCCGTGTTGTGCACGTTCGGCAAAGCCCAGCGCCTGGGTGAGATGACGACTTTGCAAGATCCAGTGTCGCAGACGCTGCGGCCAGAAGAGCGAGAGCGCTACGTCTATCCCCAAATGAGAGTGATTGGCGCGGGCTTCTATTGGAAGCTGCCGTGGCAAACCCTACACAAGGTCTCGATCGCGACCGTGACCGTACCCATTGCGTACGATCCAGAAGACCCGTCGATGAACTCTAACGGGCAGCTGCTTGAGGCGGTGACGAAGGATCAACTGAACACAGGCCTAAGCGGTCAGCTGCGCTACACCGTGGCCGAGAACAATCTGTACGCGGTGCTCTTCGGCGTAAAGAATCCAGTGGCCCACGTGATGGGGTACTTCATCTCGGTGTTGCGCGATCGAATTGCGAACTTTGAAGCGCCTCGAGCGATCGACACCGCGAACGACCCGCTGAGCCCCGATGGTAGCAACCCCGTCCAAGGCATTTCCATCAACGACTTGCGCAAGAACCTGCGCGATCTCAACGAACGTATGGATGACGAGTGCGCCTCGGCTGCGGCTCGCTACGGGATTCGGCTCGATGCGGCGCTGATCACGGCCATCGACCCTCCGCAAGATGTTGACTCGGCGTTGGCGGCCATCAATACAGCTCACAATCATGTCTCAAGCGAGATCAGCTTGGCGCAGGCGGCAGCGGACCAGCGTATCGTGCAGTCGAGACGCGCCGTGGAGATCGAAACCCTCAACGCCCAAGCGGAGGTGGAACCGCTGCTCGCCCTAGCGACGCAGCTGCGGGAGCTAGCGGGCACCGGTGGACCGGGGGCCATCGCCGCCTACGTGAGGAACGCCAAGCTCGCTTTGCATCGCAGAGCGGGGCAGGTTGTGCTCACTGACATTGAGGGAGGGTCGAAATGAACTTTTTTATAGCGCTGGGTGCTAGCTTCTTTGCGTTCTTCTTGGTCGTGCCTGCCACGCTGGCTCTCGCACGGCTGTTTGCGCTCTACGTCGTCGTGCGCGAACGACAATGTGTGGTGTTCGAACTCTTCGGCAAAGTGCGGGCCGTCATTGTTGAACCGGGCTTACACACGCCGTGGCTCAGCATGGGACCGTTTGCCATGCTGGTGCCGTTCTTTGGTAAGAAGTTCACGGTAGACCTGCGTCTTGATCAGCTCTACCTACGTAGTCAGCCAGTGAACTCCGAAGAAGGCGCCCCCATGGGTATCGGGGTCTGGTGCGAAATGTTCGTCAGTGATCCGGTCGCGTACCTCTACAAGAACACCGATCCCGCGGGTTCACTCCGCGCGAACGTCTCGAATGCGACAGTCCGCTGCCTCAGCAACATGAAGCTCGCGGAAATGCTAGAGAGCCGCCACGCGATGAGCGGTGTGGTCCGTGAGGAAGTGTCCGGGAAGTCCCAGGAATGGGGGTACCGCGTCGGCAGCATCTACGTGCGCAAGGTGCACTTCCGCGACTACGGAATGATTTCTCAGATTGAGCAAAAGGTTGTCAATCGGCTTAGGCAGGTCACCGCCGCTATTCAGCAAGACGGCTCCAACCGGGTGAACGTCATCCACTCCACGGCCGAGCGCGAGGCCGCGATCGAGTTCGCAAAAGCCGCAGCCACGCGCCCCCTCATCGTTGGCAAGGCGCTCGGTGAAATCTCACGTGAAGGCCACATTGCCAACGCGCTCTTCGAGGTTCTAGAAGTCCAGAGTCAGCTTCAGAGTCCGGCGCTTCAGGTGAACATCGTGCCGCAAGGCGCCACGATCATCGCAGGGCTCCCTGTGGCGGTAGGGCGCTAAAGCTTAGGGGGCGAGCGTGCTTTACCAGCGCAGGCGGTGCTGGCTTGCCCTTTTCTGGCTGGCGTTATACAAGCGCCGGTCAGTAGCTATTCAGCTATACCATTGGAGGTGGATCATGGAGTTCGTAAGTTCAGTCCGTCGGTTGGTGAGTGTTGTCGGAGCGTTTGCGCTGCTTTCCTGCTCGGGAGGGCAACCGAATGAGACGGGTGGTGGCAACGTGCGCGTCGTGGTTCAGGC
>JBDKJZ010000501.1:0-4248 GCA_039796375.1 Pseudomonadota bacterium | reverse complement strand
CGGTGGTGATCACACTCTCGATCAACCGCTTAACCCCCAAGTCTTGTTCATCAAAGACGTGTGAGAGATGCTCTGAGTCCCGGTCTACGCCCAGCGTCAACTGGGTCAGGTCGTTCGAGCCGATCGAGAATCCGTCAAACAACTCAGAGAACTTGTCCGCCAGGATTACGTTGTTGGGGATCTCACACATCACATACACCTCAAGACCGTTGTCTCCGCGGGGCAAGCCCGAGTCCGCCATCACAGCGAGCACGCGTCGCCCCTCCTCCAGCGTGCGGCAGAACGGGATCATCACCTTCACGTTCCTTAGGCCCATTTCATTGCGAACGCGGGCGATCGCTTCGCACTCCATTGCGAACGCTTCGCGGTAGCGCTCGTCATAATAACGCGAGGCGCCACGAAAGCCGATCATGGGGTTGTGCTCGGTGGGCTCAAACACGTCTCCGCCGAGAAGCCCGGCGTACTCGTTCGTCTTGAAGTCACTGAAGCGGACGATCACTGGGCGGGGGTGAAAAGCTGCCGCGATTTGCGCGACTCCGCTGGATAGGCGGTCGACGAAGAACTCCCGCGGGGACTCAAATCCTACGGTACGCGCGCGGATTTCAGACTGCTGAGCTGCAGTTACGCGCTCTGGGTGCAGAAGCGCCATGGGGTGAACTCCGATCCAGCTGTTGATCACGAATTCTAGGCGAGCCAAGCCAACCCCGGCGCTTGGCAACTGGCCGCTCATGAACGCCACCTCGGGGTTACCGATGTTGAGCATCACGGGGACGCTTGGGGTGGGTAGCGACGCCGGATCGATCAACTCGTAGTCGAAGGGGATGCTCCCCCTGTACACCTTGCCTTCATCGCCCTCGGCGCAGCTCACCGTAACTTGTTGACCTGTGACCAACCGCCGCGTGCCATCGCCTGAGCCGACGACGCACGGGATACCGAGCTCCCTCGAAACGATAGCCGCGTGACACGTGCGTCCGCCGTGATCCGTGACCACTGCAGCAGCCTTCTTGAGTACGGGTTCCCAATCCGGATCGGTCATTGCGGCGACCAGCACCTCGCCCGCTCGGAACTCAGACAGTTCGTCCGTGCTATGAACCACCCGCACCTGACCTTGCACCACCTGGGCACCGACGCTCTTGCCCTTGGCCAAGACATCGCCGGTGCCGCGAAGGCGGTACACCTTGAAGGCCTTGTTCACGTTCTGTGAGTGCACCGTCTCGGGACGCGCCTGCACGATAAATAGCTCTCCTGTATTACCGTCTTTGGCCCACTCGATATCCATGGGTGTTGGTTTTCCAGCGCGTTCGCTATAGTGTTTCTCGATCAGTACGGCCCAGCGGGCTAGCTGAAGGACCTCGTCTTTCGTTATTACGAACTGTTTGCGCTTTTCTAGCGGAACCCGGCGCTCGATCACTGGGTGGGTTCCGCCCGTTGCGTACGCCAGGCGAATTGCCTTTTCGCCAAGTTCGCGACGAATAATTGGACGAAACCCCTCCTCAAGGGTTGCCTTGTGGACCCAGTATTCGTCAGGGTTGACTCGTCCTTGCACGACGGTCTCCCCGAGACCCCATGCCCCCGTCAGGATTACGACATCACGGCAGCCGCTCTCTGTATCAAGCGTGAAGATTACGCCGGCGGAGGCGAGATCGCTCCGGACCATCTTTTGTACGCCTGCAGACAGCGCTACTTCGCTGTGTTTGAAGCCGCGCTCGCTCCGGTACACGATGGCGCGATCCGTGAAAAGCGAAGCCATGCAGTCCCGAACGCTACGCAAGAGATTCTCCTCCCCGTGCACATTGAGATAGGTCTCCTGTTGGCCAGCGAACGAGGCGGTCGGTAGGTCTTCAGCTGTGGCACTAGACCGCACAGCGACGTCGGTAGCGGTGTCGCCGTAGCGTTGCGACATCTCGCGGTAGGCCTTAACGACTTGTTTTTCAACACTCTTCGGAAGGGGAGCTGACCGTATCAGCTGACGGATCTCCGCGCCAACTTTGGCTAGGCGGGCGACGTCCGCGGTGTCGAGGGAGTCTAGCATGTCGTAGATCAGCGTTTCTAGCGCAGCTTCTTTGAGATGCAGGCGATAGGCGTCAGCAGTGACGGCGAACCCATCTGGAACCGAGACACCGAGGCGCTCGAGATGAGCGAGCATTTCGCCAAGCGAGGCGTTCTTGCCGCCCACGCGTCCGACGTCACCCAGGTTGAGGTCACGGAAGGGGATCACATATTGAGTCATCGGGCGTTGCCTATGCAATCCACGTGCCCGTTGTCGCATGGGGAAAGGCGCGTGCTGGAACGCAGGAGTTGCGTTGCGTGCCGGTAAGTCGCGCAGCCCCTGCGTTGCGTGATGCTGTGTTGCGCTTGCAGCGAGCGATTGAGGGCGTTCCTGTTGGAACCAGAGTCGTTCATAGCGCTCTCTAGTGCCAGTTCTTGATGGTCCGTGGTTCCAGTTCGCCGCAACAGCAGGCGCAGCAGCTGAAGCGCTCCGCTCTGCGGTGCTACCAGGGTAAAGCCGGCTACATGGCGCCCGAACAAGTACAAGCTGGAGCTGTCGATCAGCGCGCTGACTTGCACGCCTGTGGAGTGATGCTTTGGGAAGCGCTCCCGCGTAGGCGCATATGGGCCGGTTGGTCTAGACGATAACCGGATCCGAGCACGAGCCGTTCAGAAGCCAGGTCTTCTCATACACGGTGATGCTCACGTCTACGATGCCCAAGCGGTCCGCGGCCAGCGCTCACCGATCAGGGCTCTACCGCGCCCACCGCACACGGTACGGGTCTGCGATCTAGCTTTTGGTCGAGGGTCGGGCAGTCTGTGACGACCCGCATTGCGGCCGGGCTCGACCGAGGCAACGGCAAGAATGGCGTCGATTGAGCGGGCCGAACCAGAGCGCCCAACTCGATAGCGCTCGGGCTGGTGGAGGTGATGCACGGGCCCTGGGAGTCCTGCGTGTCGGGAGGCCATATCAGGTTGTCTTTGAGCTGCGCCTCGGAGCAGGCCGTCTTCTTCGTCGCCGTATTGTTTACCATCAGGCTCGCTGACATGGTCACGTCCGTTCGCAGCAGCGCTCCCGCGCCCGAGGGTGCGCGATTATTGGCGATCGTGAGGTGCGACAGCTCCGCGTTGCTGGCGCGGAGGCCACCCCCCGAGCCCTCAGTCTGTCCATAGCCGGCCTGATTGTCGTAGAACGTCGAGTTGAGGATCCTGCCTCTGCGGTCCTGCGCAACGGATACGCCGTTGAAGTGCAGACCGCCCCCATATCGTTCGGAGATATTGCCGATGAAGCTCGTTCTTTCCATTCGCAAAGGGGCTGATTGAATACGCGCGCCCCCGCCCAGGGCCGAACCTCCCAGTGGGGCGTTGACGCGGTTGCCCTCAAAGAGCGCGTCTTGCACCAGCACTAGCGTCGCCCCATCTCCGCTGATGTGGGCGCCGCCGCCCTGGCTAACAGCCACATTGTTCAGGATTGAGGTTGCGCAGACGGTGACCCCAGTCGGCACGGTGGAGTCCACGTTTCGAACGCGAAACGCGCCGCCCGTTTGTTCGGCACGGTTGCCCTCGAATGAGGAGCCGTACAAGTGTAGCGGAGAGCGTACGACGCTGAGTGCGCCTCCATTGCCGCTAGTGTTGCGGCGAAACTCGACGCCGCTGATGAGCACACGGGAAGCCGCAACCACGAAGATAGCTCCGCCACCGCTTTCTTCATCGACCAGTGATTCGGTAGTGTTGTCTTCGAACGTCGAATCCAGCACCTCGAGCGCGCCGCCCGTGACGTGCACTGCGCCACCGCGGCTACAGCAACCATCCTGCGACGCCGCGAAACCGTTGCGCAGCGTCAGGCCCCGGATAGAAACCAGCTTGGCTTCGTCCGCAATCAATAGCTGCGTCCGTCGCTGTCCGTCCAACGTCACTTTGCCTTCGCCGTCGACGATCAGCTTTGCGCCGGAGCTCACGCTGAGCGGCCTTCTGAGGCCGATAGTCACTGGTGCCTCACCGCAGGCGAAGCGAACGTGCGCGTTGCCTTTGACCGCGGCGAATAGGGCAGAAGCCGTGCAACTCTCAGGTGAGCCATCCCCGACGAGTCGCGTTGGTAACACCACGCCGGTCGGCGGAGAGCTCTCACAGCGAGGCGGGTCTGTGCCCGCGTCTGCGGGGGGAACGGAAGCGTCCGAAGCGGGACCGCTGTCGTCGCCTCCTGCGTCCACCAGGGGCGCGGTTGAGGCGTCCGGAGGCTGACTGCCGCCCGCGGGCGAC
>JBDKJZ010000500.1:0-4273 GCA_039796375.1 Pseudomonadota bacterium | reverse complement strand
GCTTCGCTGCGCGGTGGTTTCGTAGCTTTGTTGGCGGCCCTACGGCGTCAGCAAGAATCACACGACGCCCGCGAGCATCGAGATGGCGACTAGCAAGACGGGGCCGACAATCCCTCGCCCGCTGACGCGCGGAGCGGAGTCCAAGTGAACGTCCTCGAACAGTCCGGGGGGCAGCGCGTATCCGGGAGTTCGCACAGGCACGCTGGGCTCAGTGACGATGCCGAGCGCAGGCCCAATGGTTGAGTCGAAGATTGGCCAAAGCTGAGAGCTCACGCGGCCTTCAAATAGCGCGCGAGCCTCAGCGAGCTCGGCGCCTAGCGCTTCGCCAGCCGCGATCTTCTCTTGGTTGTAGAGCTGAAGGTCATTCGCGATCGCAGCGGCGAGCCTCTTCGCTTGGTCGGGGTTGTCGATCATCTACCGGTCTGTTGGTGTAACGCCAAGCTCGCGATACGGACCGACGCTGAGTTTGGAAGTCGAGGGCGTCGTTGGGCGTCCGGGCTCAGTGCCAACGGCGCACGCTCGCCCGCTGCGCTCTTGTGAACATAGCGCGGCGCTTGGCCAGGTCCGGAAACGTCTACCCAGTGCATGCGGTAGGGGCGAGTGTCCAGGTGCACGTGGGTGCTGTTTGGGTAATAACCCACGCCCGCATTAGGCAACGTGAGCAGGTAGTCCACCACGACGGAATTCGGAACACCCGGAACGCTGAAGTCCAGCGCGCGCCCAAGCGGGTGCTTCGAGTGCGCTGAATAGGAGTGTTTGCGGTAGCCGCTCACTACCCGGAGGGGGCGCCCGCCAAATTCGTCACTCACCTGAACCATCATTTGAAGGAGCTCTGGCGCGAGTGGAACCTCGGGACCCGCGCCAAGCATTGAGTAGATGCCCCTGCGAGCTGTCGGTAGGAGGTTTCCGTCTTTGTCGAACACCTGCCCGCTCCATTTGCGCGCAAGACTACGGAGCGTCAAATGACCCCGCTTGAAGTTTTTTAAGGCGTACGCGTGCCAAGACTTCGGCGGTGGGGGCGGCGGCGGCCGGGTGATGTGGAGATTCTGCGGAGTCACGGGGATCCGTAACGTCTGCCCCACCCGGATCAAGGACTTGCCCCTGAGCTGGTTCACTTCCCTGAGCTCACGTGTAGTCAGCGAGTAGCGCTGAGCAATCACTGAGAGCACCTCGCTTGGAAGAACCTTGTGCTGATAGTACTCAGTCTTCGGAGCCACCAGCGGGGCCACGGGGTCCACCGACGGGGTCAGCGGGGCCTTGGATGCGCTCTCCGCGAGCGGGGTCAGCGGGGCCTTGGATGACGCGCTCTCTGCGGACGGGGGCGGCGGTGCCTTGGGTGCGCTCTCTGCGGACGGGGTCTCGGCGGTTTTTGCGTCGTAGCCGCCGGGCAGAACCAGGCGCTGCCCGACGCGGATCACGCTCTTCTCGTTCAAGTCGTTGCTCTCGTACAGCGTCTTCAACGGAAGGCCGTACCGCTCGGCGATTGTTCCGAGCACCTCGCCCGGGGCGACGAGATGGACCCTAGGGAGGACCAGCACCTGACCGGGCCGGATCTTGTCGCCGTCTCCGACGCTGTTCACCTGCCGCAGCAGAGGGAGCGAGACCCCGTGCCGCTCCGCAATTAGGCTCAGCGCCTCGCCGCTCTTGACCGTGTGGGTCGACGGCGCCCGAGCCGCGGCGTGGGCCGTTTGAGTGATCGCCGGAAGGCTGAGCACGCTCAGCCAGAGCACCAAGAAACCCTTCGCTATGGAGACTAGGCTGGACACCCGCTCGCACTAACCCCGAGTGCCTACTGTGGACAAGAAACCTACATCAACCGACCACGGACACAGCGACGGGCCACAAAACTTAGTTAAGTCAGAGTCGTGCCCCGGGCCTACGGCAGCCAGACCTCGCCGGTTTCACAGTTGATGTGGCGCGCGGCTAGACCAGTAGGCTTGATGTCCAGGACGCCGAACACGATGGGCAACACGAATCGACGCGGCCCAATCGACCCCGGGTTGATAATGCTGATCCCGCGGTCGTGCCCGATGAAGGGCACGTGAGAGTGCCCACAGGCGACCAGCTTGCACCCGTACTGCGTGGCTAGACGGCGAGTATCGGCGCGAAGCTTTGGGCCGTAAACCGCGATGTGCGTCAAGAGCACCCGCAACACAGATTGCCCATCACGCTCGAACGAGAGATCGATCGAGTCAAAGAGCGAAGGTCCGCGCGAATCGATGTTCCCGCGCACCACATGCAAGGGCGCGATCTCGGCGAAGGGTTTCAACACGCTCAGGTCTCCGATATCGCCGCCGTGGAGCAACAGATCCGGCTTCTGATCCCGGACGTGCTTCACGCTGTCTTTATGCGCATGGCTGTGCGTGTCGGAGATCAAGACCACGCGCAGCTCCCCCGTAGAAGGCAGCTGCACCGTTTCTGAGTGGTGCAACTGCGCGGACCGGTTTGCCGCGGAGCTGCGGTTGGCGAACATGGTCGTCAGGTTAGTCGGGAGGCGGCCAAAGTCGCAACCGGACGTGTGGGCCAACTTTGAAGTGCCTAAGCGCCTCCCGACGCGGCCCGCCCACCCGAGACTGAAAAAGCGCTCCGCTAAGCCCGGCCCGAAGCGCAAAGGGCCAAGCGAGAATGCCACTGCTTGCCACCTGTCCAGCAAAGGAAGTCCCCGCGCAAGCCTACCTCGCCTGGGCCTTCGAGCACCTCGGAACCCGCGGCGATGCCTTCTGCGGATTTCGGACTATCGCTCACCGCCCTCACATCTTCGCGGGCCTTGACGAACTTGCGCGCACGGGCCTTGCAGACGTCTTGCTGAGAGAGAAGAGTTTCACCAACTTGGGACACGCGCTGTGTGTTTCATCCGCGCAGATTCATAGCCCCTTGGCAGGACTTCCCGGTCTGGCCAGGCGAGTTCCCAATTCAGATTCCCCTCGCAGGCGTTACCTGGGTACCGGACTCCTTTGCCTAGAGAACTCGACATTACCCTAGGAATTCAGTACTCGGGCAATGCCTTCTTCGCCAAGTACGCTACGGTGCTCTGGTCTGGCAACCGCCTGCTAGATGCCTCAGGCAGTTCACTCGCTACTTGAAGAACGTGCAGTAGGTTGTCTCGACCCGGACCTGCCACTTGTGCCTGCACCCGGCAAAACGTGCTCCGACACTCGACGCTAACCTCAGTTGCGTCCTTCAAGAACTGGTGGGTCCCCATCGTCTTGGTCAGGATCGGTTCCACCCGTTTGCTCCAGGCCTCGTCACGCGGTTCGGTACGCCATAGGCGTTCAAGTTGTTCGAAGTACGCCTGGACGCGCTGATCCTCCTGGGCCGGGCTGGTCTCCGAGAGCTCCTTCGGCGCAGGCGCTTGAGCGGCCACGGCTGAAAGCAACGGCATCGCCACCGCGGCCTTGGGCGGCGGAGTTAGCGCTTGCGAATCCGACGCTCCAGGCTCAAGCACTAACACTGCCCCCGCCAAGAGCCCGACACCTCCGAGCACGCCCAGTAGGCGGCTCCTCGTCGAAGCACTCCCA
This sequence comes from Pseudomonadota bacterium, assembly GCA_039796375.1. Taxonomy (GTDB): domain Bacteria; phylum Myxococcota_A; class Polyangia; order Polyangiales; family Polyangiaceae; genus SZUA-265. Next base: position 755 of record JBDKJZ010000500.1, on the reverse strand, counting down.
ACGGGATGCGCTTCGGCGTGCGCCGCCCCTTTCGCAGCAGATCGGACGGTCATTCTCGATTGTTGGTGATTGGCCACAGTTTATTGTCCTTCTCAGCCGCAGCCATCTCAGGTGCTAGGTACTCCTCGAAGTCCCATTCTGGCAAGATCCGCCCTTCGCGCGCAAAGTAGGCAACGAACCGGTCCTTTTCGCGTTGCATCTGCACAGTGACCTGCTCAAGGCGCAAAGCGACTTGAATCTTTCGCGTGATAGCGGGTCGGTTGTTGTGCCGCACCAAGCTCGCTTCTACCCGACAGAGATAACCGCGACACGCCACCTCTTCGGGAGCCCCGAGCCCGTTCAGCTCATTCTTGAACAACGCTTGAATTCCGTCTTCAGTTTGGCCGGACCACTTCAGGTCATCATCACTTTCCAGCCGGATCTTCTCCAACTTGGCAAAGTGCCGGTCAAAGACGAGGTTCTCCAGCTCGCTTGAGTAGCGGTCGTCCATCCACTCTTGTGCGCGGCGCGCCGATTCGCTTTGCGGCGGGCCATTGTCTATTCCACCCTCCTTCGCGTTCAGCGCGTTTTCGCGCATCCCCGCTAGGAGGCTCGCGTGAAGCTCACTAGACCGCGCGCCGCCAGCACCCGCCAGCGGCGCCGAAGTTCCTGCCACGCCCGCAACTGCTTCATGCGTCGCCGGTTGCGTGCGGTTGACCCGCCAGATGAGCACCCCAGCCACGACAACCAGAGAGAGCACCTTCACCGCACCGCTC
>JBDKJZ010000499.1:0-4289 GCA_039796375.1 Pseudomonadota bacterium | reverse complement strand
ACTCCGCCGTGCAGGTGGTCGCTGCTGTGGAACCCCCAGGGCTTCGCCAAAGGCGCACCTCAAGATCATAGAGCCCGTTGGTGTTCACTGTATTGTCCCGCTGGAGCGGACAGACGATGGGTATGTTGGGCACCAAGACGTTTATCGGTGCGCCACCGCGTTGCGCGAACTGCTGAGTTGGATCGGTGCTTAGACAGGACGTCGCCGGCGTCGTCTTCAGATCGGCTGCGGCAGCGAAGGTACCGCTGGTAAGTAGCGCCACGGCAGTGAGGAAAATTAGCTTATACGAGTGGATAGTTTGCATAGTGCCTTCCAGAACATTCGAACGTGAGCGCGAGCTTATGGCTCGATGTAGTACACACCCAGCAGGGAGTCTTCGTCGTCGCTTGATGATGTGGCTGGTAACGTGCAGTAGACGTTGTAAACATCTTTGCTTCCACTGCTGTTCAGTTCACCATTCGTCCACGTGATTGCGTAGTATCCGTATCCCCCGGGGTCGGGGGGTGGGTCGGTGTGGATGCCGGACTTGAGGACCTCTTGGCGAGTGTTCCCAGTAGCCGTGTTCGCCATCACCCAACAGTCCACCGGTCGGTCTACGGCTATCTGAAGCAACACCCTGACTGCCACCGAGGCAGCCGCGTCGGACCCCAGCCCACTGGTGTTGGTGGTGTTGTCTCGCACGAGTGGGCACACCACGGCTTCCCCGCAATTCGTGCAGGCATCCCCGGTCGCGTACAGGCTAACGCGGCCAACGCCCCCGTCCGTAGTGTAGTTGAATTCGTCCGTGCTCAGACATGCGGCACCGGCTACAACCTTCCTGTCTGATGCTGCGCCGATTGGGTCAGCGGCAAGAAAGCCGCACAGCGCAATTAGAGCGCCATATCTAGTCTGTAGAATCTGCATAGTTGGATCACTTTCACGTTAGGGCGCCCCCTGTGGCGCGGTAACTTCGAAATCTAGTGTGGGCGTCTAGCACATCATTGGGTGAAACAGAAATATCATCCAGGGCACTATTTCGATCCTCCATGAAACGCACTGACTAGAAGTTTCAGGGCGACTGTGCATGGTACAGCCGCAATCGCACGGGGTTGCTCTGGCGGAACACACGGCGCGTGTCCCGAGTTGGTGAAACACCTACTCTATCAAGAAGGCCGCCCGGAGTAACCGTGGGGCCGGTGGTACCCAGAGGGAGCCTTGTTCTGCGCGAGCCGCAGGGCTGCAAGGTCCCGCGCCCGCAAGTTCGTTAGAACCAGGATAGGATCCTGGCAGGCCTTGTCTGCTTCTGGACGCATCGCGCTGATTACCCAACCCCCCACGTGTTCAAGTTGCGCAAAAATACTTTCATGTCTTCTCCAGCGGGGGCGTTTCGGGCCGTTCTAGGAGTCAAGGGCTCTCTGGCACTGTGAGCCTCCAGCTCGCTGGTGACCTGCGCCGCGCGGGCTCAGGCTGAGCGGCGCAGACCCTCCTCGCCTGAGCCACCAACCCAACCCAACCGCACTATACAAGTCCTCCTCCGCGGCAACGGCCGTCGACGGGGCGGGGAAAGCAAGCGCCGCAATGCCCGACCCGAGGCCAACCGCCTAGATTTGCGTCGCCGGAGCCGTCGACGGCGTTTCGCCGCGAGCGCGAAGCAACTCGCGCGCGAGCTCTAGGCCTGCGCTCAGGGTTGGCGCAATCCACACTTCGCCCGCAGTGACGAGCCCGGCGCGCTCAAGCACGGCGAGTGGTGCGGGTTGAACATCGCAAAGAATCGCGCGACAGCCAGCGGCCCTGAGTTCGGCGATCGCGCTCTCCAAAGCGACGAGCCCTGTCGCGTCAATCATGTCGACGCGCTCAAGCAACAGGACAACCACGCGGACGTCGCCGGTTTGCGCCCCCAGACGCGACATCGCTTTTTGCGCGGCGCCGAAGAACAGCGGCCCGGAGACCTCGTAAAGCGCGATCCCGCTAGGGACCTCCCAATCGCACAGAGCGCTCGACCTCGCGATCTCACGCACGTTGGTCACTGTCGCCATACGACGCATGAACAGGAACGACGCGAGCACCATCCCCACAAACACCCCGATAACCATGTCGAAGATGACGGTTAGACTGAAGCAAGTGAGCAGCACGGCCACGTCGCTTCGCGGCGCGACCCTCAGCATGTGCACGAAATGCTTCGCCTCCGACATTCGCCACGCGACCACAAGTAGCAACGCCGCTAAGGAGGTCATCGGCAAATAGCCCAACAAGCGACTACCAGCCAACACCGCCATAAGGATAAACACCGAGTGAATCATCGCCGCGATCGGCGATCGGGCTCCCGATCGAACGTTCGTCGCGGTGCGCGCAATGGCGCCGGTGGAGGCGATACCGCCGAAGAACGGCGCGATCACGTTCGCGACGCCCTGGGCGATCAGTTCCGCGTCGGAGTCATGCCGGGTTCTGGCCATGCCGTCGGCGACGACGGCCGACAGCAACGACTCAATGGCGCCGAGAATCGCGATGGCGAACGCACCCGGGAGCAGCTGGCGTAGCGTGTCGAGGTTCAGCGCTAAACCTTGCTCGCCCAACATTGCGGGTGGCCAGATGGGAACCGGCGGCAACGCGGGTATCCCATGTACTATCTCACCTGAAATGGTCGTGGTAAAACGGCTAGCAATGGTGACGAGCTCACCCGAGCCGGTGACCGCCGGCAGCGCCGCAGCGACACACGCCGCTAGGGGCAACGCGATCAAGGGTGCAGGAACTTTGGGCAGGAACTTGGGCAGAGCCACAAGCAGGGCGAGGGTCATCAGTCCCAACCCGGCTTCATGAAAGTTCACCGTGCCGAGCGCGCCCACGAGCGCCGAAACTCGCTCGATGTAGTGCTCAGGCGTACTCCCGAGCTGGAGCCCCAGCAGGTCTTTCAGCTGCAGAGTCGCAATGACGGTAGCGATGCCTGCGGAGAACCCGGTAGTCACCGGATAAGGAACGAACTCAATGACCCGGCCCATGCGGGCTAAACCGAGCGCGATCAGGAACAGACCACCCAAAAAGCCAGACAGCAGCAAGCCGGCCAACCCGAACTTCACGTAGATCGGCGCCAGAACCACAATGAACGCAGCGGTTGGCCCGGAGACTTGAACCCGCGAGCCCCCAAGCAGCGCGGTTACAAATCCCGCGACGATCGCGGTGTACAGCCCCTGCTGCGGCGGGACCCCGACGCCGATAGCGAGCGCCATTGCCAAAGGCAACGCCACCACCCCGACGACGATCCCCGCGAGCAGGTCGTCGCGAAACGCGGACTTAGAGTACCCCTCACGAAGCACAGCCCGAAGCGCCGCCGCCGGGAGCTGCGCCAGAGACGTCGCGCCTGGCTCGTTCCGGTAGCGCGTCTTGGCCATGAGTAGTCCAACGGTATGGCCCGTTCGACGAGGCGAAGCAACTTGCGTCGCTGGATGAGAGCGGCGCGCCTCCTAGCGGCTGTTCGACAGGCGTTCGTTCAGCGCGCAGCCGCTGCTGCGCGCCTGCCTAGTCCGCGAGTACGTCGCTCATCCAGGAGACGTCGGGGAACGTGGGTTGAATCTCCTGCGCCCACTCGTCGTCGGTGAGCCTCTCCCAATCTTTCGTGACGTGCTCCCCATAGCTAAAAGCTAGCCCCGCGTAAGCGCGCGGTCCGCTACAGGTTTCGGCAGTGACGACCATCAAACGCGGCGTACCGGTGCCGACGTGAAGCACGCGTCCGACGTCGTTCCCCGCTTCGTCGGTGGGTTGAGTGTGAACGTCCGCCACGGTCGGATCATACTCAAACGCGGCGTGCTCGTTCAGATGGAGCTTGAGGTACCAACCCGCCAGCTCGCTGCGGGTAACTTGACCACAGATCTGTTGTTCTTCCCACTTGACCGCGTCATTCACGAAGTCCAGCAATTCTTGTGAGTGAGGGGCACCGGTGAGTTGGTTCTTTGCCATAGCTTCCAGCTTGCTGGTCACTGCCTTGAAGTTTTGGGCCCAGGCGGATGTCTGATTCTTAAGCTCCAGCGCGCTGTCTGGCAGTGTGCTCGCCGTCACGCTCACTGCTTCCGCCAATGAGCCCAGCCGAGCATAGAACTCCGGATAGGGGTCAACGTAGGCGTCCGGGAAGTCGCACCCAGCACCAGTGGAGTACGACTGTTTCACGTACAGAATGGTGTCGTGCCGCAACTGCGCCCAAGAGCCGAGCTGGCTGGAGAGGATACGATTGTGCCAAGCAGCGGTCTGCGGAATACCCGACTTCGCGGCGGTTTCGCTAGCGGACAGGCTGCGCAGCGCGCCCAGCCATCGAGTGTATA
>JBDKJZ010000498.1:0-4300 GCA_039796375.1 Pseudomonadota bacterium | reverse complement strand
TCGGGGGCTATGGGTGTGACGCCGAAAAGGTCGACGACGACCGGACCCCAATCAACCTAGACGCTGATGGCGGCGCGAAGGACGGCGGTCAGACTGTTGAAAACGGGGGGACCGAACCCGACGCAGCAGCCGTGTCCACTGGCGCCGATGGCGGTGCCGATGCCGATGCTGATGCTGATGCTGATGCTGATGCTGATGCTGATGCTGATGCAGGTGCCGATGCAGGTGCCGATGCTGGTGCCGATGAGGGTGAGCCGCCCCCGCCCCCGTTCGTTCCGCGTGGCGCGTTCGTGCTGAATAATGCCTATATGGGGTCAATCTCCGTTTCCGCGATCGACACTAGCGCAAAGGTGCTCTCCGAGGTGTTGATATCCTCGGCCGCTACGGATCCTAAGCTGAATGAGGCGTTCTCCGGGGATACCGTTTTGTCAGGATCCGATGCGCTCGCGGACGAGCTGGTGCTCATCGACCGGTCGAACGCTGTGGTGACGTGGGTTAACCCTGAGACCGCAAAAGTGCGCGCTCAGCTCGATGTCGGGCCCGGCTTTGATGCCAATCCCCAAGACTATCTGCAGATTTCACCAGACAAGGCCTACGTGTCCCGCGCCGGTGAGAACGGAGACCCCGGCCTAGAGAAGTTCGATTCAGGCTCCGACTTAGCGATCATCGACCCATCCGTGCCCACGCTGATTGGGTCGATAGATCTTCGCCCCGCGATGGACAAAGCAGACGGCGCGGTGCTGCCCGCACCGCAAGGGATAGTCTACGCGGGTGGACGCGTGCATGTGCTGCTCGCAGGCCTAGCCCTGGACTTCTCAGAAATTGCGCCCGCGCGCATTGTCAGCATCGACGTCAAAACCAACGAGATCGTTCAAGTGCTGAAGCTGAAGTCCATGACCAACTGCTTGTCCGCGGTCGTCTCCCCCTCTGGGACTAAGCTGGGCATTGCCTGTACGGGTTTCTTTCTCCAAGATCCGACTGATGGATGGCCGGACTCCGGGTTGGTGATGCTGGATGTCGGCACCAAGCTGACGGAAGTTGGCCGCTTTGCCAGCGACCAGTTCCAGCACTGCCTAGGCCAGGTCTGCTACAATACCCAAGTGAACGGGCTTGCCTTCTTTAGTGAAGAACTTGCGATGGTGACCACGCACGGGACGAGCTTTGGAGGACCCAACATGGGCATCGCTTATCCGTCTCAGGTCTTCGCTGTCCAGTTACCCGAGGTCACAACTCGCGCCATTCATGAGGCGGATCCTTACACACTGGGGTCACCCGCCTGTTTCGCAAAGGCCTGCGTCGTCCCGGACGCCGCAGCCGGCACACCGGGGGTGCTCAAGTTTGACGTGAAAGGCAAGGACTTCGGACCCGGAAAGCTGAGCGCCGTAGACGGCAAGACAGGAATGCCTCCGCGCCAGCTTCAGCGCTTCTAGCTCTGCAATTTGCGACCCGCGACTCAGCGTTCACTGCTTGTAGGCTAATCTGTGCAACAGCTCCGACGCGGGTAGCAGGTTCGCGCCGGGCGCGCTCCACAGATCTTGGGGGCCTTCGATGATTCCGGAGCGTGTGTTCGCACACGCTCGAAGTCCGGAGGCCCCAGCGAGTTCACAGAAGCCCACCCCAGCTCCCTCCTTGAGCACGATCAGCTCCGGATCCAGCTCAAGTAGTTGGACTGTCGTCAGCCGCGGCCAACCTTCGTACACGTTGGCCGCGATGTCGATCAGGCCCGCGCTCTCTAGCAGGTCGTGATGACTGGTGTTGCGGGCGCCTCCATACATTTGTGTGCCAAAGACGCTGAGGTAGATAGCCGTCTTGCGTGCGGCGCTCGGGAGGCCCACTGCCACGCGGGACAAACGTTCCTCAAAAGTCCGTACGTAGTGCTCTCCTTGAGCCTCCGCTCCGACCAGGGCTGCGATCTGTCGGACGTTGTGCGGAAACGTTCGCAGGCCGCGCATTTCACCCAAGTTGAACACCGTGAGCCCAGCTTCGCGCAAGCGCGCGACCTTGGCGGGGGACGTCTGCGTGCTGATGAAAAGCAAGTCTGGCTTTAAGTGAAGCAGGGCTTCGACGTCGTCCGCGCCGGGAATGTGGGGCTTGCCGGAGAACTTGTGGCCATCCACCGGAGACTCGCCGGAGTAGGTGGTGAACGCGATGGTTCGCTCGGGTGCACACAGTTCAAGCAGGACGTGATCGGTGATCAGGCTGCCGGAGGCGATCCGGGCGTAGTTCCGCACGGGAGCCGGGGTGCCGTCGCTATCGAAGACGACCGGGACACCATCAACCACCGACACAACGCTTGCTGTCGCGGCGGACGGGGCCGGGGATTCTCTTTGAGCTTCGGTCGGGCGTAGGGTCGCCAGCAGTGACAACCCGAGGGCGGCGATAACCAAGCCTAAGTTGATAGCCGTCGTCTGCGTCATCGGTTTCATTCGGACTCAATCGCTTGGGCTGCTGGCAGCCTGTAACCTAGACCTGCGCCGCGAAGTAGTTCGACGCCGAACACCTCGAGCACGGCTGTCTCCGCGATCATTTCGGTCACTGGCCCCAGGCCATACACTCGCCCGCTCTTGAGCAACAGCACCCGATCACAGATTTGCCGCGCTTCATCCAAATTATGAAGCACCACGAAGACACTCTTACCGGTCGCGGCGAGCGCCCGAACTCGAGCACCCAAAGACAGGGCATGCGGGATATCGAGCGCTGCCGTCGGTTCATCCATCAAGATCCACGGCGCCTCAGTCGCGAGCGCACGCGCCAATAGAACCCGCCGCTGCTCACCGCCCGACAGGCGTGTGAAGAGGCGATGCTCGAAGCCTTCAAGATCACAGTCAACCAGCGCGCACTCGACGGCGCTGACGTCAACCCCGCTGAGCTTCCCCCCACCAGGTTGATTGGCGTATCTGCCCAGCTCAACCACTTCGCGGACAGTCAGCGGGGCCGACAGCTGGCTTTGTTGGGGGACGTAGGCTACGAGCTTCGCGCGCTCCAGGGGCGGCAGTCGGCTCAGGTCCTGTCCGCGCAGCGTTATCGCGCCTTGGTAGGGCACGAGCCCGAGCGCTGCTCGGAGCAGCGTCGTCTTGCCAGCACCGTTCGGTCCCAGAATACCGAGCACCTCGCCCCGCTCAGCCTCAAAGCTGACCCCGTTCAGGACCTCGCGCTCGCCGAGCTTCACGTCGACGTTCTGAAACACGAGTTTACTCACGCAGCGCATCCCGTTGGTGCTTCAGAAGCAGCAATAAAAAGACCGGTGCCCCGATCAGGCCGGTGACCACGCCCAGCGGGATTTCGCCTCGCGCGGGAAGTGAGCGAGCGAGCATATCACAGGCGACAACGAAGCCCCCGCCGCCCAGCGCTGCAGCCGGGATGAGCCGCGCATGGGCGACACCGACGAGCGGACGGAGCGCGTGCGGAACGATCAGACCCACAAAGCTCACCCCGCCCCCGACCGCGACTGCCCCCGCGGTTAGGATTGCCGTCCACGCGATGCACCAGCGCCGTACGAGGTTTACGTCCAAGCCCAAAGTGGACGCTTCTTCTTCTCCTGAGAGCAGCAGGTCGAGCGGCTTCGCCCAAAGCCACGACGCGACGGTTCCGAGCAGGCAGAGCGGCGCGATCATCCAAACGTGGCGAGAGCCGCTACCCGCGATGTCCCCTAGGGCGAAGGCGATGATCGCGCGGCCCAGCTCCCAGCTTTCTTGCGCGATACTCGTGATCAGCGAGCTGATGCTCAGAAAGAGGGAGTTGAGCAAGAACCCGACGAGCAACAACACCATGGGGTCCCGACTGCGCCGGACCAGCGCCTGCAGTAAGCTGAGTGCGATCGCTGCACCGAGGACGCAACCCCAAGGCAGGAGCATGTCTGAAGCGAGCCAACTGGGCACAAGGCCCACGAGCAGCAGGTTGCTCAGCATGAGCGTGAGCTGGCCACCCAGGTTAGCGCCTGCCGACGCGCCGATGATCGAAGGGCTGGCTAGCGGGTTCCTGAACAGCCCTTGCACAAGCACCCCGGCCACCGCGAGCGACGCGCCTGCAAAGTACGCCACCAGAGTTCGCGCTGCTCTGAGGTCAAAGACGGCCGACCCCATCGTCTCATCGAACACGCTGCTACGCCCAACCAAAAGGCTCGACCCGAGCAGCACGATAGAGGCCAGCGTCAGCCCTGCATAAACGCTGACAACTCTACCGACGGTCCCTGACATGCGGTGAGCAGGCTGTCACACTCGCTTCTCATAAACAACAGCGACGCTCCTTGAACGGACGGGCAGGTCTTGGGTAGAGGGTGGGCCGGAGTCGCGACATAGGG
>JBDKJZ010000497.1:0-4312 GCA_039796375.1 Pseudomonadota bacterium | reverse complement strand
GTCGAGGATCACCTTGGAATCGGAGATGACAAGGCCCAGCTCGGAGACCTTAGCCAACTCGGCCGCGCCGCGGCCAGCCTTCCAGCGCAAGCTGGATTCAATCCCTGGTGTTACCGAGTCAAAAATTCGAGTCACCAACCCAAACATCAGGGCGCTCAGACTCAGGATCAAGACGAACACAAACAATGTGAGAACCACTTGCAGCCTGAACGTCGACATGACGCGGTCCCGCTGAGCCTGCGGCAACACCTCCCCCAGGGTCCCGTACGGCGAGCCCGGGCGCGACTGAGGGGGCTCTTTGCCCGAGCTTCCCCCGGACTCGGTCTCAACTTCAGACAGCGGAACGGGATTCACCTGAAGCACCTACGACGGGGGGCCTACATAACTTTAGTTCTGCTTGCGCGTAGCCCACGCCCACCTTCACTCCGGTGCGTTCCGATGCGCCGCTGACTAGAAGGTCCCGTTGAGCCAAACGCTGGCCTCGCCGTTGCCAACCACAGGGGAGAGACTGAGAGCCGAGTCAGAGTCGGACGGCGCGGTCAGCAGCAAGATCACCCCCGTCACCGCCAACGCGCCCCCGGCGCCGCTCAGGAGCGTAGCTATCTGCGCGTTCTTTTCCGCGCTTTTCCCAAGAGTGACGCCTTGTTCTCCACAAGCAGAGGGTGCGTCTTTGCGGCAAAACTCGTCCGCACGCCCGTTGTCAGACATGGCGAGCACTGAGAAGACTCCGCCGCCAGCCAGCGCAGCGCCTCCAGCCGCGATCGAGACCCAGGCCCAGGTCGTCTGCGAGCTCCCGCGGGGGTCCTGGTCTAGGGCTGTGGCGGGTGGTTGCTGAAGCGCTGGCTGGGTTGCGGACGTACCTTCACGAACCGGAGCCGCGACCGCCACTGGGGCATCTTCGAGCATAGGGATCTGAACTTCAGTCACGCCCGGGCCTTGAGCCACAAGCACGGTCCGTGTCCAGGCCTTCTTGCCGTCGGCCTTGGCTTCGAAGGTGTGCTCTCCGGGATCCACGGGGACCTCGCTTCCCCAGAGGGGCCGCCCGAGCTCCTGTCCGTCGTTTCTGATTATCAAGCCTGCCGAGTCCGGGGAAGTCACCCTGAGCACGATCTTGCTCAACGTTGACTTCATTGCTTGCGCTTGCTCCTCAGCGATCTGCTGGCGGTCGGTTTGCCCCGCGTCCTTCGCCTCATACGAAGCCTGCAAGAAAGTGGCCCAAGCGCTCGCGGTGCGCCCAACGGCCCGATAACAATCCGCCAAGTACAGCAGCGTGCCTACGCCAGGGTCCATCCGCTGGCTCTCTTCAAGCTTCGGGCAGGCCGCTTGGGGATTACCCGCGTCCAGCAGCTTCAAAGCCTGATCAAACAGCGCCTCCGCCGCAGCGCGGTCCGCAACTGAAGGGCCCGCCGAAGCAGGCAACGGGAAGAGCGCCACAAGCGCCAATACCGACGACGCGACCGCCACGCGACCCATCACTCCCACCATCCCAATTCTGATAGCCACAAGCACCTCCCTACACTTCACCCGACCAAGTGGAGCCCACAAGTCCACTCGCACGCTATTCGAGGTCGCCCACGGGCGAGCTCTAGCCTACTTACGGCCGCCCCACTTATCTCTCAAGGACGGCGAGCGAACGGGCGATTTGGGCGACTGGTTCACAACTGCAGCTGGAGGGGGCGAATCAGCAATGGGTTCCTGCCGGGCCCTGACTGCTGTTCTAGCCGCAGGTTTCTGCACACTCGGTGGTAGGTTCACTACATCCGGCGCTGCAGTTGAAGGCGCGGCTGCAGTCGCTGCCGCGCTGCCAACCGGGGGGCTGGGTGGAGCCACTGCCTCAGTGGCCGCGGCGGGCTCCAAAGCTGCGGCGGCCTCTGGAAGCACAGGGCTCACCGCCGGCCCCTGAACGGGCGGGGTCGGCGCAATCGCGGCGACTGCACCAGTAAGCGCCATTTGTTCTGCAACTGGCACCTGCGCCGACATCACAACGAACAGAGCGCCTCCGCCCAGCAGCAGAACGCTCACTGCCGCAGCGGCAATCCACTTGCCCGCCCCTGAAGACGACCGGGTCTCGGTGGACTGCGTCCGAGTGAAGTCAGCCACAGTGCCCGCGTGCGCACGAAGTGAGTTCGACCCTCCGCCAGTCCTCCCGTGATTCGTCGCTTGTAGCCCCATTCCGGGCGGCACACTCGGGGGCAGGTCCAAGTGACTCTTGGTCATGCCGGCCGCCGTCAAGATCCTGGAGATACGTTCAACATTGGTTCGCGCCCGCTGCGGCGCAAACTCCGCAAGGGCCATGGAAAACTCGGCGACGCTCGGAAAGCGCGCCCGCGGGTCCTTGGTGAGAGCTTTCAAAATGACAAGCTTGAGCGTTTCGGGCACGTCCGAGCGGGTGATGGGGGTCGGGTCCTCAAGCAAGATCTTCGCGGATAGCTCGGGAATCGAGTCGGCATCAAAGGGCGGCCGCGCGGTCAAGAGCTCATGCAGAATTACGCCCAACGCCCAGATGTCCGTCCGAGCATCGACGTCCTTCGTTGAGCGCATCTGCTCGGGAGACATGTAGAGCGGAGAGCCCATCATGGAAGACGTTCGCGTCAAGGAAGCGTCCTCCATTCCTCCACCCACGACGGTCTTCTTCGAGATCCCGAAGTCGAGAACCTTAACTTTCGACGAACCATCGGCCTGCTTCGCAAGAAACAGATTCGCCGGCTTCAAGTCGCGATGCACGATTCCATATGAGTGCGCCTCCGCGATCGCTTCGCTCGCTTGCAAGACGAAGTACGCAGCGTCTTGAACCGACAGTGGTCCTTGCCGCTCGATGATCTGGGAGAGGTCGCCACCCTCCAGGTACTCCATCACCATGTAGGGCGACCCGTTCTCCATTTCGTTGACATCGATCACCCGCGCGATGTGCTCGCTCTGGATTTTCACCGCCGCGCGAGCTTCACGCATGAAGCGAATCGACGCTTCGTTGTGCTTGGCGTACTCGGGCAGCAGGAACTTGATCGCCACTCGGCGCTCAAGCTGGGTGTCGGTCGCGGCCACCACGATCCCCATGCCCCCTTCGCCCAAGACCCGATCGACACGATATTTTCCCGCGAGGATTTGCCCTTCATGTACCGGTGCGCTCATGCTTCGAAGAGCTTGGCCCAGACCCACGCCGACGTCGAACGGCCGCGGCCCGCGGGGAGGCCACCTGACGGCTGCAAACCCGGCACACTCCGGCCACGAAGGCGGGCACCTAGGCATGCGTTCCGCGGAGCGCTGAGACCGTTGGATAGGGCCCGAGGTCGAAGTAGGGCTCTTTTGCTTGAAAATGGCGCCCGCGGTCGTCGGCTTGTGGCACAGGCTCTCCCGAACCTCTTCGACTTTCCCGCCACCTCGTCCCGTGTGGTAGAAGGCGCGTCCCCATGCGAATCTCCTACAATTGGCTACGTCAACTGCTACCGAACCTGAGCGCCTCTGCGCGTGACGTCGCCGAGAAGCTGACTGATGTCGGCCTCGAGCTAGAAGCGCATGAAGAGTTTGGCGAAGGCTTGGAGACGCTCCGCATCGCAGCTGTTCATCAGGTAGAGCCACACCCCGAACGCGAGCGCTTGCAGCTGGTCACAGTCAGTGTCGGCGACCGCACTCAGACGGTAGTTTGCGGCGCCAACAATGTACCCAGGCCTGGTGGCTTGGTCGTGCTCGCGCCGCTCGGCTGTTACCTGCCGGCCGTCAAACTGAAGCTGGAACCTCGGAAGATCGGCGGAGTGCTGAGTGAGGGCATGCTCTGCAGCGAGACCGAACTCGGCTTAGGTGCGGGGTCGGACGGCATCCTCGTCTTCGAGGCAGGTCGCTTCGATCCAGGTACCCTCTTCCTGGAGGCGTTTCCAGACGCCCGCGATACGGTCTTCGAGATCGGAGTGACTCCGAACCGCCCCGACGCCTTGGGGCACTTGGGGGTCGCGCGTGATCTCGCCGCCGCCTATGAGCTGGAGTTCGTCGCGCCCGTACCGACTCTGCCCGGCACAAGCTCACCTATTCCTTTGGCGGAATTGATTAGCGTCGAGAATCGAGCGCCGCTGCGTTGCCCTCGGTACGGAGCCGGCGTAGTCTTGGGCGTTGTTCCAGGCCCCTCGCCTGAGTGGCTACGCTGGCGCCTGAGCAGCCTCGGCGTGCGCCCGATATCAAACGTCGTCGACATCACCAACTTGGTCTTGCTTGAGTATGGCAATCCCATGCACGCGTTCGACTTGGACCGGGTCGCGGGCAAGCGCATTGTCATCCGCGAAGCGACCGCCGGGGAGACGATTGCAACCCTCGACGGTTCGCT
>JBDKJZ010000496.1:0-4318 GCA_039796375.1 Pseudomonadota bacterium | reverse complement strand
CGAACCGCCGCCCGCGGCGACGGTGTGGATGTCCATCATTGGCGCGAGCACGCGCACCCCCGCGATCGTGCTCTCGTACACGCGGTTATAGTCGCCGGCGAAGCGCGATACGTCGGTGGAGGTGCCGCCCATGTCGAAGCCGATGGCGCTGGAGGCAGCAGCTTGCTGAGCTACGTGGGCATAAGCGACCACGCCGCCAGCCGGTCCTGACAACAGGGCGGCGTGACCGGTGAAGGTCTGCGGACTCGCGAGTTCACCGCTCGACTGCATCAGACGGAGTGAGCTACCGGGGAGCTGCTCTTGCAGCCAGTCGAAATAGGTTCGGAGTAGCGGCGTCAGGTATGCATCGAGTACGGCCGTGTCGGCGCGTCTCAAGAAGCCAAGTTGATTGGCAACACGGTGCGAGAGGCTCACGTGTTCGAACCCTGCCGCGTGGGCCAAGCTACCGAGCTCTTCTTCTAGTTCCGGCGCGACGTAGCTGTGCAACACGGCGATCGCGACGCTCTGAACTCCGTCTTCAACAATAGAACGGAGCTGCGACAGAACCTGCGCGGGGTTCGGGCGCTCTAAGATCGCGCCATCGGGTGCGGCACGCGCCGCGACCTCAAGCACGGCTGAGTACAAGAGCTGCGGTTTCTGGATGTTGTACTCGAAGATGCGCGGCCGAGCCTGAGTGCCGATCTCGAGGAGATCGCCAAAGCCGCGCGTGATGACCAGCGCGCACGAGACCCCCTTGCGCTCAAGCAGGGCGTTGGTGGCGACAGTTGTTCCCATACGCACGTCGCACGGGGGGATGGGCTCGTCTTCGGCTAGGCCCAGTATTCGCCGGATCCCCTGCAGTGGGGCCGCGTCGCTAGACAAGACCTTGACGATGTGGCGTTCGCCACTAGTCGGATCTGTGCCGATGCAGTCCGTGAAGGTGCCGCCGCGGTCGATCCAGAAGGTCCAGCGCATCACTTGAGTGTCTGATGGTTAAGTGCGCTCAGGTGGAGTTCGCCGTCCCAGCCGGGATGGCTGAAGTTGAAGGTGAACATAGCTCGCCTTGACGGTTGTGGCGCCACGTCACGCCCGCGTGCCAGCTGCTTTCGCGCAGGCGGCCACGTACGCTTGGGCGGTGGTGTTCAGATCATACGCCTGCATCGCTATCGCGATCGCGTTGCGCTCCCATGGCGTTCGCGTGGCGGTGGCGAGCGCTCGAGCGAGAGCGTCTACATCCCCTGGCGGGGTCAACAACCCTGCGCCCGTGAGCTCAAGGATCTCCGGAACGCCCCCGACTTCAGAGGCGACGAAGGGGCAGCCGCAGGCGAAAGCTTCCATCAAGACGTCCGGCCAGCCCTCTTCGAGGCTGGGGAGACAGATGAAGTCCGCAGCCGAGTAGTACAAGGGCATGCGCTGCTCCAGCTGAAACCCAGCAAACTGAATGCGGTCTGCGACACCGAGGCGCTGCGCTTGCGCGATCAGGGCCTGCTTCTCTTGGCCGTCGCCCACGATCACAGCGCGGAGCGGGGTTTCGGGCCCGAGGCGCGCGAGCGCGTCGACGAAGTGATGAACTCCCTTCTCCGGCGATAAGCGTGCGGGCACGACCACTAGAGGGTAGTCGCCGGCACCGATCTGGCGCCTAGCCTCAGCGCGCTCGTGGGGCCTAAAGATTGTCTGATCGACGCCGGTCGGAATGATGCTGACGTGGTCGGGGTGTGCGCCAAGCGCGGTCACCTCGTTCGCCAGCGCGCGGCTGACGGCGATTACCCGCTCGACGCGTCGCATCGCCCACCTGATCTGCTCTCGGCGCCCTGGGAGCTGCGCCACGCTGTTGATGTCCGAGCCCATGACGCGAACGACCGTGGGGATCTGCAGCAGGCTACCGAGAGCCGTGACCGCGGTGCCGTCTGGATAGGCCCAGGCCGACAGCAGCGCATCCGGTCGGAATCGCTGCACTTCGCGGACGAGGGGCCAGAGCACCGATGCCCCGTACAGGCCCGCGTAGAGCGAACGCCCAAAGCGCGGTAGGTGCAATATGCGTGGGTGTAGAACGGTTGAGCCGTCGTCGTCCAGGTCGCTTGTGGGGACTCCTGCGTCCACCGCTAGCGAGGGATGGTTGCGCAAGATCGGCGGATACCAGGGCACTGGGGCCATGACGCGCACGTCTGCGTAGCGCCGCATCGCATGCAAAATGCGCGCGTTGCCGATGCCGCGTCCGGGGCGCCGCGGTGTGGAGTAGAGCGCGCTGACGAAGAGGATCTTCAAGCGGCGTCCGCCTGCGGAGCCCCAACGCCGAGTGACCAGTATTCCAACATGAGGACCTGGAACAGCACGCGGTGCCAGTCCTGAGCGCCGCTTCGGTGCTGGGCTATCATTCCGCGCAGGACGTTTTGATCGAACAACCCGGCGGTTCGCGCAGACGGGCTCTCCAAAAGTTCTTGAGCTTGTCGTCCCCACTCGCCGCGTAGCAGCGCTGCGGTCGGGGTGGGGAAGCCCACCTTTCGGCGCCTCAGCACCTCTTGCGGGATCCGGTCGGCGAGCGCCTCTTTCAGAATCACCTTGCCTGACGTGAGAGAGAGCTTGAAACGCGCGGGGACGCGCGCGGCTAGCGAAACGAGGCGGTAGTCGAGGAAAGGCACGCGCAGTTCGACGGATGCGGCCATACTCATCAAATCCGACCTCATCAGCGTGTTGTCGACGAGCCAGCCGCGGCAGTCCACCGCGGCCATCCGCGAGGGAGTCTCCGGACCCCCCTGCCCATCGTAGAGGCGGCGCACAGCCTCTCGGGAGTCGTGGCCTAAAAGCGCGCGGCGTGTGTCGGTGCTGTAAAGGCGGTCCTTCACGGCCGTGTCAAAACCCGAGAGGCCCAAGTAGCGCCGCTCAAGCGGCTCCGTCGCTAGCCTTAGATACTTGGCGGTTCGCGTCGAGATCCCGGGCGCCTCGGCCAGGCGATGAAGCAACGGACTCACTCCGTTGAGGAGCGCGCTGGGCACTAGCCGCTGCCCCAGTTCGATGCCGTACATGGTTCGGTACCCCTGATAGCCGAGCCAGGTCTCGTCAGCGCCCTCGCCCGACAACACGACGGTGACGTCTTTCCGCGCGAGGCGGCACACTCCGAGGAGCTGCGCGATGCACGGCTCCACGAGCGGTTCATCGAGCAGGGTTGCCGCTTCTGTCAGCAGGGTGCCGTTTTCCTCCGCGCTGAGTAGCACTTCGTGGTGCTGGGTTCCGAGCTTTTTGGCCACCAGCTGCGCCCACTTGAACTCGTTCTCCGCGCCGGGAGCGTCGACGCCGATGCAGTAGCTGTGAACCCCCCGCGTGCTTTTTGCGCGTTCGACGGTGGCCGCGATGGCCGTCGAGTCGATGCCACCGGAGAGTAACAGCCCCACCGGTACGTCACTTCGGAGCCGGAGTCGGACGGAGTCGTCGAACAGCCGCCTGATGTCGTCGACCCATTCCTGGCGTGTCGGCCGCTCATCGGGCTCAAAGCGAAGCTGCCAATACCTGCGCTGCTCTAGGCCTCGCTCAGGATCCACCGTCAGGACTACGCCAGGCTCAAGTTTCTTGACGCCGCTGAGGAGGCAACGCGGATTCACCACGTAGCCAAGCGTCATGTAGTCGTCGAGCGCTTCCAGATCGAGCGAGGTATCTACGCCGGGCGCGAGGCGCAGCGCTTTTAGCTCGGAAGCGAACGCAATGCCGTCCCGCGTCTCCGCGTAGTAGAGGGGCTTGACTCCCATACGATCGCGCGCGAGCACCAAGCGACGGCGGCGCTTGTCCCAGATCGCGATCGCGAACATCCCGTTTAAGTGTTCGACAAAGTCGACGCCCCACTCCCGGTAAGCGAGCAGCACCGCCTCAGTGTCTGAGTGCGTGCGGGGCACGTGGCCGCGCCGGCGCAGCTCTTCGAACAACTCCGGGTAGTTAAAGACCTCCCCGTTGTAGGAAATCCACAGCTCGCCGTCGCTCGTCGACATGGGTTGCGCTCCCCCATCAAGATCGATGATCGAGAGGCGCCGGTGTGCCAGCCCAAGCGCTCCATCCACGTGAAATCCGGCTCCATCGGGACCGCGGTGCACCATGCGGCGTGCCATTTCCGCAAGCGCCGTCATGGGCGCGGGCGCGCCACTCCGGTGGTTAAAGATGCCGGCGATCCCGCACATACTGCACGGGTAGCACGAGGGCGGGCACCCGCAGCCCAAAACTGCCCACCGGAACTCGCGAGCCTGCGTTTTCGTTCAGGCCAGGGACCCTTTTGGCGCTCAGGAGTGGGTGTGGCGCCCCCGGTGTCGTCCGGTGCGATACATAAACGGCACTAGTGGTAGCAATCGGTGTGTGT
>JBDKJZ010000495.1:0-4337 GCA_039796375.1 Pseudomonadota bacterium | reverse complement strand
ACCAAGCCAGCTTCTACGACTTCTTGTTCTGGATTGCGGATAAAGAGAACGGCCACATTTGGCACGACTACACGTCGCAGACGTTTACAATCGCCCAAGGCAAACCGAACGCAGGAACCTCCGCAGAGTTCGCCCCAGGCGCGCTGTCAGATACCGGACAGATTCAGGTTGAGCTGGCTGCGTTACCCCGGTGTGGCGTAGACATCCTGAACTCACGCGACGGCGCGACCCAAAAGCTGAGCGTTGTCCAACCTCATCAGGCCGCCGGTGTCCGTCGCGACTACTTGATCCACACCGCGGTTGGCGATGAAGCCACGCAGCGGCAGGGGATTGAGCAGGCGAGGTATGCCGCGGGTCGTTTCGACGTGCACGTCACCTGCACCGGCTATCCTGAAATGTACCTGGCGCCGGGAGTCTTGGTCACGCTCGGCGCTGAGTTTAGTGACAAGCTGCTAGTGTCGAACGAGTCGCTTCGGGTGTTGCGTTTGCAGTTGTTTACTGAAGCCACCCACCAGGATCCAGAGTATGACATCGAGAGCGAGACCACTGAGTACGATGTCGCCCTCAGACTCCAGCTCGAGGCGGCCAATGACCTTCGCTGGCGGGGCCCAGTCTATCAGCAGCCTAAGTACCCGGTCGAGGTGGAAGGGAAGATACTCTCTGCCGTGGGAGCAGTCGGAGATAGGGCCTACACGCTCTGGGGAGACCAGGTGGCAAGCAGCTCCTACAAGGTGAGTCTGCCCAACTGGAACACAACGATCGCGGTCGAGGTTACACCCGACTTCATGCCTGGACACTTATACTTTCCGGTCTACAAGGACTCTAGGGCCTTCATTTCACTGCACTTCGAATCAGCCAGAATCGCACGATTCCTCGACTGGGGTACGGATGTCACAGTCCCCAACGCCAGCCAGGGCAACCACGTGCTGCTTGGTAGAAACGACAAGAGCGAAACATCGATCAAACATTGGTACGTCGACAGCCAGCCGCAGCTGGTGATCTCACGGACCAACTCAAGCGATCTGGAGACGCTGACCGTCAAGGAAGGCTTGCTGATTCTAGAGACGACAGAAGCAGGAGGCAGTTCGGCCCTTGGAGCCACCGTGAGCGTGGAGCCCGAGATGCAGATGGCCAAAGCGGAGTCGTCGCAGAAGTCGGAACTCGCTGTCGCCGACATGCAAGAAGCATCTGACGCTGCAGCAAACGAGATGTCCGGCAGTGCCCAGTCGGCGGCAACCGCTGTGCGGCAAAAGGCGCAGGAACTGAGCACCCAGGTTGAGGAGAAGTCGGCGGACGTCAAGGAAGCGCTCCAGGGGGTCTCGGACGGAATCGACGACCAAATCAATCAGGTCGAAGACATCGTGAAGGAAACCGCCGCTGCGATTGAGGACTTGCTCAAGTAAGGTTGTTCTTGGCGGGGGCGCAGTAAGCTAATGGGGTTCGGGGCACTAACAGAGGCGCGGCAACGACTAGAGACTTGTCTTAAGGCAGCCGAAAAGCCCCTGGCAACGCTGAACCAGCGGGGAACTGCGCTTAACGAGAGTCTCGGCACCGTCACCGCTGGATTGCACTCTATGGTCAAGCGCGTAGCAGCGCTGCAGACAGACTTTGAAAAGCAAGTTGCGGCGGAGAAAGCCCTGGCCGACAAGGACATAAGAGCCCTCCGCCCAGGCGCTCAACCAGCTGCGACAACTGCGCTGGGCGCGCTTGTATCGCGAGTGGAGGTAGCCAATGCTTCTCTGAGGTCGGTCGTGGGCGAGGCGAATACGGCGCTGCTCCACGGCGATACGATGCTCGGGACTCTGACCAGTCAGATTACCGGGGTCCTCGCCGGAATAGAGACAGCGAGGACTGCCGCGCGTAGCCCGATCAATGCCGCGCTGCAGAGCCTGCGAGTGGCGGAGACGCAGTTGAAGGCGTTGCAGGACACCCTGATGAGTCAGGTTCGTGCCGCCGAGGAGGCGGTGACGGGAGCACTTCGCACTGTCCAGAAGGTAGCCGACCAGTTCATCAAGGGTATCCGTCTCGCGATCGGGCAGTTCGAGGCACTAGTGAAGGGTGCGACAGCGCCGGTGATCGACGGCGCGAAGGCACTGGGTCAGCTGGTGGCCGACATCACGACCAAAGCGACCGAGTTGATAGGAACGGTCGAGCAGCTGGTGACGACGGCTTTGGGGGCGCTCGACAAAGTTCCCGTCTCGGCTTTGCCGGAGCCGATGGCGAAACCGGCGGTGAGCGCCCTGACTCAGGTGACTACGACGTTCTCATCGGCGTTAGCGAGTGGCTCGAAGGCGGCGAGCTCACAGCTAACCGCGGTTGCGAAACAGGTCTCTGACGCGATCGAGCAGGGCCAAAAAACGCTCTGCGATCAGATCGACGCAGCGATTGCTCCAATCTTCACTCAGATCGAGACTCTAGTGGCCCAGGTCTTGGCAAAAAAAGTAGAGATTGAGGCGCAGATCAAGACCCAGCTTGATTCCCTCAAGCAGCAAACGCTACAGCTGCTTAGCCAGGCGAAGGTTCAGATTGATGCTGTGACGGCCGGTGCCTTAGCTCAGCTGGACACTGTCTGCACAACCGTGGAACAAGCCGCAGCGGCTGCGCACGACAGCATCGACTTGGCGCTGGGGACGGCCATGGATCAGGTCCTCGAGTTGAAGTCCACTATCGGAGACGCGGAGGCGTCCCTAGTGCCCGTAGAGGCTCGCCTTCGGGAGCAGTTGGCTTCGGTGAGGATTGGCTTCTCAGACCTAAGAGCAAGCAGGTAAGAAGCACCTAGTGCCTGCACCGGAGATAAGCCAGGTCAGCAAGTTTGACCCCCCAGCTGATGAGCGAGTTGCGTCGCCGTCAGCAAGTTTGACCCCCCAGCTGATGAGCGAGTTGCGTCGCCGTACGACCGGGAACCCGGGAAGGAAAGCTGGGGCGCCTATTGCGCCGTGAGCCAGCAGCGACGCCACGATGTCATATGCAGCAAGGGCCGACGCTCTCGCTGCATACGCGGAGGCAGGCAGTCGCTGGTAGGAAGATCGAGAATGAGGGCGAGGCGCGGCGGCGCCTGCTGGTCGCGCGACGCGCTGGGTCAGGCCTAGGCGAGTAGGGAACTTTCACCAGCGATTCACGGCTCTAGAAGCGCGCGAGGGGTCTTGACTGAACGTCTTATGATGAAGGTCAGTCTGGGTCGAGGCGCACGGCGGATTGGTGCAGTGCGTCTCGCAGTGGGCGTCAAGTTTGGTAGGGAACGGACCCTGGCGAATTTGCGAGGCGGTGGTTGGTTTCCATCACGCTGCACTCCCTTCCGCCGCCGGAACCGCTGCAAGCTCGAGTCGAACCTGCCATCTCCGCCAGATCGTATAGGCGGCCGGGATCACGAGCAGCGTCAGGAACATGCAGGACCAGAGGCCCCCGACTACCGGTGCAGCGGTTCGGGCAGAGATATCAGCGCCGACGCCGCCCTCCCAAAGCAACGGCATCAGACCGAGCACCGTGGTCGCAACGGTCATCACCATCGGACGCGCGTTGCGGCTCGCGCCCTCGACGACCACCGCATCCACGTCCTCAGGTTTCCCAAGGCGTCCCTCGCGTCGCGCGCGGTGGAACGCCTCATCCAGATAAACGACGATGATGATCCCGGTCTGGGCAGCGACGCCGCCCACCGCGATCAACCCCACCCACACAGCGGTCGACAGGTTGTAGCCCAGGGCCGCGAGTAGCCACACGCTGCCCGCGATCGCGAACGGTAGGCTCATGAGCACGAGAAACGTCTGCGGCCAGCCCTTCATCGACAAGAAGAGCAGCACCACGATCAGCGCCAGGGTGAGAGGCAAGACGTACTTCATCCGTTCTTCCATCTCGGCCATAAACTCGTACTGTCCGGTCCACTCGATCCTGGAGCCAGGTGCAAGCGTCACTTGCTTTGCGACGAGCGCCTTCGCGTCGCGAACCCAGCCGCCCAGGTCCCGCTCTGAGCTGTCGATGTCCGCGAAGACGTAACCGACGAGCAGCCCGTTCTCGTCTTTGATCATCGGCGGACCTGTGACCACACGAATATCAGCGATGACGCCCAATGGCACGACAGCTCCAGGCTTTCGCCACCTTTCGCTGGGATCCGCGGCGAAGACGCTTCCCCCTCCCATCGGAGCTGAGGCCGTCGCCTGGCCTGAGCCCATCTGCATGCCGCGACTCGCGGCGCCGCTCCCCATTGCGCCCATGCTTCCCATCGACCCGCTCGGAGCTCGCGATGGCGAGGAGCCTCCTCCCATCGATGCAGAAGTGCCCGCGCCTGCGCCGGTGGGATCTACGCCGGCGATCGATTCGGAAATAGGTACCGGGATCAGGAT
>JBDKJZ010000494.1:0-4380 GCA_039796375.1 Pseudomonadota bacterium | reverse complement strand
ACTTCACTCACTATGCTCATCTCCATTTTCATCGACTCCAGCACCATCAGCCGCTCCCCA
The DNA here is from genome assembly GCA_039796375.1 of Pseudomonadota bacterium. Taxonomy (GTDB): domain Bacteria; phylum Myxococcota_A; class Polyangia; order Polyangiales; family Polyangiaceae; genus SZUA-265. The sequence continues at coordinate 4,320 of JBDKJZ010000494.1, read as the reverse complement.
GCCTGGATCTGCTGCCCGGGTTGAACTTCAAGCTTCCACACGCTTCCGGGGACCTTGGACTCCACCGGTAGCTGTCCAGCGGGCACCGCGCTAGGTGCTGCAGAGGCAATCTCTTCGCTGTTGAAGTTCAAGAGCCCCTGGTCCTCCCAGCGTTGCCGTTCTGCCTCGAAGGCCGCTTGCTGGGTCCGCTTGAAAGCGGCGATGGACTCGTGTTCGCGCTCCAAAAAGCGGGTGTATTCGCCCAGGTCGAAGGTCGTCTCTTCAATGTCCAGCGTGTAGCGTCCGGCGATGAACTCGTTTCTCATTTTTCCGAGCTCGCTGCTGCTCACGGGGAAAAAGCGGATCTGGTCAAAGAAACGCAGGAGCCAGGGAGTGCCCTTCGAAAAATCTTGGGTTTCCCGATAGCGGTTGTAGACCTGCAGCGTCCTGCCGACGAACTGGTAGCCGCCTGGGCCTTCCATTCCGTAGATGCACATATACGCACCACCGATGCCTACGGCGTTCTCGGGGGTCCAGGTTCGGGCAGGGTTGTACTTCGTGGTCACCAACCGATGACGCGGGTCAATCGGGGTCGCGACCGGGGCGCCGAGGTAGACATCCCCAAGTCCGAGCACCAGGTAGCTTGCAGCGAAGACGATGTCTTTGACGTCTTCGATCGAGTCGAGCCCGTTGATACGGCGAATGAACTCAATGTTGCTGGGTGCCCAAGGGGCATCCTTGCGGACCAGCTGAGTGTACTTGCGGATCGCCAACTGAGTCGACTCGTCGTCCCAGCTTAGCGGTAGATGAACGATTCGAGAGGGAATGCGCAGCTCGTCGCTAGAAGGCAGTTCACTCTCTGCCTGCATTAGCAAGGAAAGCAGCCGCTCGCGAGTCAGAGTGTGGGGATCGAAGTGCACCTGGAGTGACCGAATCCCTGGAGTGAGCTCGATCAATCCCGGCACGCGTTGCCCCTCTAGCCACTGCATGAGCGCGTGCACGCGGAAGCGGAGGTTCAAGTCGAGGACCATCGGTCCGTATTCCACGAGCAGAAATGCGTCACCACAGGGGCGGTAAGCAACCGCCGGGGCGGCTGTGCTTGCAGGGTGTTCCGCCAAGAGCGGGCTCTCTAGGCTCGCTGTTTCGCTTTCACGCTCTACGGGAACGAAGCGCACCCGATCGCCCGGCTTCAGTTGTCCGAGCTTCCACAGCTCAGCGCTGATCACCGTTGCCGGACAGACGAAACCACCCAAGCTTGGCCCATCGGGGCCCAGGATGATTGGCATGTCACCGGTGTAGTCAATCGCGCCAAACGCGTACGCGTTGTCGTGAATATTCGACGGGTGCAGTCCCGCTTCGCCTCCATCTTTTCGCGCCCACTTGGGCTTGGGCCCGATGAGTCGGATCCCCGTGCGCGCGGAGTTGTAGTGAACCTCCCAGTGGGTACTGAAAAACTGAGCGATGTCCTCACGCGTGAAGAAGTCTGGAGCGCCGTGGGGGCCGTACATCACCGAGATGCACCAGTCGTTCGCGAGCTGCGGTCGGGCTTCGAGCGAGGCTTCGGTCGGCTCTCGAGTGGGCTCCGTGCCGCCGATGTGGAGGACATCGCCGGGTCTCAGGTTACGTCCGCCGTGCCCACCGAACCGGCCTAAGTCAAACGTGGCCCGACTCCCCAGGTATTCGGGGACATCAACCCCGCCGCGCACGGCTAGGTAAGTCCTAACACCGGGTCCGAGAACCGTACTGAACTCGAGGGTGTCGCCTGCCTCTGTCCAGTAGGGGCAATACAAAGACAGCGGTTTCCCGTTCAAGCTGGGCTGCATGTCGGCGCCAGCGACCGCGATGCACGCGCTCTGGTGAAACTGAACCCGCATCCCGGAGAGGGTCATCTCGACCCCCGCCGCGCCTTCCGGATTTCCCACGGCTTCGTTGGCCGCGTTCAGTGAACGGAAGTCCATCGCGCCCGATGGGGGGATCCCGACGCTCCAGTAACCCACGCGACCTGGCCAATCTTGGACGGCGCTGAGCGTCCCCGCGGAGAGCACTTCGATGCCGTGCGCTGGAGCCGAGAGTTCCCGTAGTGTTCTCGTCAGGATGCGGCCCTCCGTGAAGGGCTGGGCCTGGGTGATCACTTTCAGGTACTCAAGGTTACTCTCAATCCCAGACAGTCGACTTCCGTCGAGGGCAGCGCGTAGCTTTCGGAGCGCATCGTCCCGGTCGTGACCGTGAACGACGATCTTCGCTAGCATCGGGTCGTAGAATGGGCTCACCTCCACGCCTCGCGCGACCCAGGTGTCTACACGGAGGCCCGCACCTGGCTCAGGAAACTGCACGTCCGTGAGCAAACCAGAGCTAGGTTGAAAACCACGGCTCGGGGACTCCGCGTACACGCGTGCCTGCATTGCATGTCCGGTAAAGCGTGGCTTGAACGAGAGCAGATCGGGCGGGGTGCCCTGCGCGGTTAAGAGCATCCACTCGACGAGATCTAGGCCGGTCACCAATTCTGTGACGCCATGCTCTACCTGCAGGCGCGTGTTCACCTCAAGGAAGTAGAACTCGCCGCCCGCACTGTCGTAGACAAACTCAACTGTCCCGGCAGAGCGGTAGCCGACGCTCTTGGCCAAGCGTACTGCTGCATCACTCAGGGCGCGGCGCTGCTCGTCGGTCAGGCCCGGCGCTGGCGTCTCTTCCAGGACCTTTTGATTTCGGCGCTGAGCCGAGCAATCCCGCTCGCCCAGGGCGATGACGTTGCCCCGGCCATCCCCGAAGATTTGAACCTCGATGTGGCGGGCGTTTTCGACGAACTTCTCGAGAAAAACACCTCCTTCGCTGAAGTTGTTCTGGCTGAGCCGGATCGCGCTCTCAAAGCTCTCCGCTAGTTCGGCCTCGCTTCGGCAAATGGTTAGGCCGATACCGCCACCGCCCGCGGTGCTCTTCAGCATCACCGGGTACCCGATGGCCGCCGCGCCGCTTCGGGCGTGGTCCAAGCTGCTCAGTAGGTCCGTCCCTGGCAGAAGGGGCACGCCCGCTGTATGAGCGAGCTCACGGGCTCGGTGCTTTAGACCAAACGACGCGATCTGCTCAGGCGTGGGGCCAACCCACGCGAACCCGCGCTCCTCACACAGCCGGGCGAACTCGGTATTCTCACTCAGGAACCCGTAACCCGGAAAGATCGCGCCCGACGCTGTGGCTGCTGCCGCAGCGAGCACCTTTTCGACATCCAGGTAGCTCTGCTTCGCCGGGCCGGGTCCAAGGTGAACCGCGTGATCTGCTTGTAGAGTGTGGAGCGAGCTGACATCCGCGTCGGAATAGACCGCGACGGAAGCCAGGCCCATCTTGCGCAGTGTACGAATCGTCCGGCAGGCAATCTCGCCCCGGTTAGCAATTAGGACAGTTTTGAACATCGGTTCACTCAGCCGCGTCCCAAACGACGAACTCGACAGGCGTCGGATTATAGCCGTTGCATGGGTTATTCAGTTGAGGGCAGTTAGAGACCAAAACCAACACATCGCGCTTGGCTATGAGCTCGACATAGCGCCCCGGCGCCGAGATGCCGTCCTCGAAGCTTAGCCCGCCTGCTTCGGTCACCGGCACATGCATGAAGAAATTGATGTTTGGGGGGACGTCGCGCTTGCTCATCTCGGGATGCTTTTCGGCCAGCTCGAGCAAGAAGCTGTCGCGACAATTGTGCATGTGCCTCTTCTCGATGGCGTAGCGCACCTGGTTGGATTCAGCTGCGCAGGCGCCTCCGAGCGTGTCGTGGCGACCGCAGGTGTCGGCGACAATGGTCAGCAGCACATCCCCTTCGGTGGAGACTAATTCAGTGCCTGTCGTCAGGTAGATGTTTCCCTGTTCGCGCATCGTGTCCGTGGCGCTGTACCGATTGACCGGGTCATGGGCGTCGTAGAAGACCGTGTCAACCGCTTGGTTTCCCTCAAGATCGACGATCCGCAGGACCTGTCCTCGCTTGACTAGATGGCTCCAGCCACAACCGGGTTGCACCACCTCGCGGAATACCGCGGTGTCCGGAGAGAGATGACTTTCGACGATGTTTTTGTCGGCGCTCATAGGCACTCCCTATTAGAGTTGATAGTTCTCAGTTAGAATGAAGCCACGCCCATTTTCGGGGCGACTGTTTCGACACTGATCATCAGCGGTAAGCGGAGGGGCCTGCCAAAGCGTGAGATCGAGCGGTGTCGGTGAGTAGCTGGGGGTGGGGTCCATGGGGTGCGGCGTGTTGGTCAACACGAGGAGAGTATCCATCTCAGCGCGCAGATCGACATAGTCGCCCGGCTGGGCGTCGCTCGCCCAACCCAGTTTGCCTTCACTATTCACCACAAT
>JBDKJZ010000493.1:0-4395 GCA_039796375.1 Pseudomonadota bacterium | reverse complement strand
GGCGCCGGTCACGGTCGCGCTGTGTTCCATGCGGGTACCATCGTCGGTCACCGTCACCTTCTGCTTGAGCAGCACGTGTTTCTCGGCGAATGCTTCTACTGTGCCCGCGGCGCCATCGATGGCGATTCCGTCAGCGGTTGTGATGTCAGCGTCATGGTTCAGCCCCGACAGGCGGACGGTCTCACTGTTGATAGTGATGTCGGGAACCTCCAGGCCTTCAGCGAACACCTGAGGTTCGCCGATGGCCCTTGGTACGTCGCCGTCCCGGATTTCGACGATGAGCACGTCTGCGGGGCGATGGGCCACGTAAAAGCCCGAAAACTCTCCACGTCCCGCGAACGGCGTCACTGAATCACAGACGAGGTTCTTTTCTGCGTCGGGGAAGTCTGCAGACTGACCATCACCCTCGCCCATCATTTGCCAAGCGACATCCTTCGCACTGACCAGCACTCGAGTTCTGCCCGAGGCTTCGTCCCATTCGACGAAACTTGAGCGTGAGGTGAAGGTCTGTGGGGTCAGGGCTGGTGCGGCGGGTAGCGGCGTGAACGATAGGGTCGTTTCGAAGCGCACGTGGGGTTGTTCATCATCTTTCTTGATCAAGAACCGATACTGAATCAGCGGGCAGCGAGCAATAATGCCGCCGATCCCTATCTGGCCGGGGAGGCAAGGCAACTGCTCAGCGCCTTCGAGCAGGTCTTCCGCCGCCGAGGGGATCCCCGCGCGGGTTAGCTGTCTGAGGAGCGCTGCTGCTTGCTCTGGCTTGAGCGTGTCGAAGTTTTGCTTCAAGACCCCTGAGGCCTGACCCGACGCCCGGTGAGGCAGTAGCACCTGGGATAGATCCCCAGGGGCCCAGCCCTTACCCAGTATCAACGGGGGGGCGTCTAGACCTAGTAGTCGAAGTGGGTCGTCGCCTTGCTCGACGTCGAACGCGCACCAGCCCCAGGCTTGGGTCGGCGCAGCTCGAAGCAGACCAAGAACTCGGTTCAGGTGACAGAGGTTGTCGGCGTAGGTGCTCCGCAAGATGCAGCTGCCGAGTGGAAACGCGATATCGAGGTTGTCGCTCCCGTGGGGCTTGGAGACCCCGTTTCCGAGGACCCTCCGAATGAAATCCCAACCGTTCGCGTCCGCGTTCTGACGCTGGTACACGAGAGTACTCAAAGAAGGCTCTTCTGTGGGGCGGCGCTCGAACCACCCCAAGACTTCGTCTGAAAGCACAACGCCGACCAGAGCGTCGTGCTGACTGTCGAAGGATCGAAACCCCGTAAAGCGAAATGAGAGCGTCTGCTCCCCCCACGTCAGTTCACCTCGCTCGCCGAGCAAAGCCATCAGCGCCGCCCCGTCTTGCAGCTTCCATGGGTGGTTCAATGGAAGCGCGATAGCTACCACCGGGCCCGAACTCTCAGCGAGGGTCAGCTCGATGGCCTCCACCCCTTCGACCGGGCTAGCCCCGATCGGCAGGGTGATTTGCGCGAGGACCCCTGTGCCTTGATTGGCGCTCACTTGTACTGGATTAGGCGCTCAATGCGATGTTTAAGGGCCAGATCTAGGAAGAGCACCTCCGTCGGGTGGCGCTTGTCTTCCTGGACGACTGCGTTGTCGTCAGTTTGGTCTGCGGTTCTTGCCGTGCGAACGAACAGGTTGCTGCCCGAGGCGGTACGCCCGCGACGCTCGGCGACCATCGACAACTCGTCCATGATGTCTTGCGGTGCCGGCGCGCCGGAGGTGAGCTTGTGCCACCGTTCGAGCTCGGTGCTCAGCGCCATCTCTTTGAAGACCCCCGAGCAGATCATCGCGTAACCTGTCGGATTGCCGGGGAGGGGGGTAGAGTCGAATACCGACCACTTCTGCTCGTTGATAGACAGCTCCAGCTTCGGACACTCAGAACGATGATTCTTGAGAAGATTCACGAGTATCGAATCTTTCAGGAAAGGTTGAGCTAGCCCCAAACGGTTGGTCCCAAGACTGGTGTCCCGAGCCATCGTCCAATAACAGTCACGGTCTGAGCAATCGCCAAACGACACCAAGTGAGGCACGAAGATTTCTTGAGGTCGGTGGTTGGCGGAGCGGTTTTCGTAGCTGGCGTTCCACCCTCCGTCGTTGACCCACGTCTCTGGGCCCTGGTCTGGTGTTGCCAGGAATTGAAAGAGATGCAGGTGGGAGGACTCGTTACTCATATCCGTGCAGCGACTTTCCTGCAGCGATAAAGAGTTGAGCGCGAGGGTCATGTCATTTTCTCCAGTGAGCTCGTAGTTCTTGCTCTGACCCTCGCTGAAGTCGGGCAAGTCGCAGTCACGGGAGTCGCTGTTATACGACCCGTAGAAGGCGAAGTAGTTGCCAGTCGACTGGATCTGCAACTGCCCTTCTTGTTCGCTCAATCCGAACCGGATGAACAAGAAGAAGCTCTCAAACCCTTTGCCACCGACAACTTTTCCGGAATCACTTAATGTATAGCTCATTGTTTAGTTCTCTCGAAGGGGTTCTCTTGGGGGATTAGGCTTACTCGTCGTCAGCGGTGCTGCTGTCGCCGCCGCCGGCAACGGCGCTAGAGAAGGCCATCAGAAACGGCAGTTCTCCGAAGTTTGATTCCCGTTTTCCGTTCTTGTCGCGGATACCAAGGAGGCCGGCCGTCAGAGGACGCGCGTTGGTTTGTTTGGCTATTGGGGTGGCCTTCTTTCCTTCGAACACGTGAGGCATGTACACCTCCAGGTCTGTCAAGGAAGGCGTTTCGAGCCCCGCAAAAGCATCAGCTGCTAGGTAGCGGTCTTTCTGCTTGGGATCGGAGGCGTCCTTCAAGGCGGACAGACAATTCGACGTGAGCAAGTCTTTCAAGTGGTCCTTGTCTTGCGGGTCGTCTAGCAGACAGATGTTGAGCCACTTGGTCATGCACAAGGCAGCGCAGAGTGGGGAGTCGATGACAAACCATGCCTCTCGGAACACTCGAGTGAGGCCCTGACCGTCCTCAGCGTCGACCTTTAGCGTGTCGGAGATGTTGGCGCTCTGAAGGTCATCGATGTCCTTAATAGTACCTAGCTCTGACCCGATGGCGCCGGCAGCGAGCGACAGCGCCAGCGCCAAGTGAGAATCGACTCCGGCCTTGGTAGACGGAATCACGTTCTCTTCGTGAGCGGCGTCCGTTCCTGCGAGCACGATCTGCGGGAGCGGCACGTTGTTCGGGCCGATAACCGGCAGACCCACGTCTTCTGCATCGACGTCAACGTTCGTGATCAGCAGCGGGACTTGCAGCGTCTTGGTGTCATCGGTGCGGCGACTCAAGGTCTGCGCGATACGCTGGGCTAACGCACGCAAGCTTGACGCCGTAACATCAGCCTGAGCGGTGAGGTAAGCCGCGACGGGGTGTTGGCTCACTACGAATAAGTCTCGGGCGCGCCGCACGGTGCGCTGATCGGCGTGGTCGGCAAGCTTGCAGTTGTACACAGTGACTTCGGTGTCGGTTGCCTCCATCGACCGGAACAAGGTCTTGATGGACTGCAGTTCAGCAAAATAGTCGCCGAGATCGCCGAGCGTCTGACACTGTCCGTGATGATACTGAAGAACGCGGCTCAGCTCTTCCGGATTATTGACGGGGTAGTGAACACTAAGATTGATTCTTCCGAGCACGTCCGCGCCAAGCGTCTCGCCGGGAGCGTACATCTTTGCGTTGCTGACCTCACCCACATGCTCAACCATGTCGAGCCCTAGGCCTAGGACGTTGGAGAGGTCTGCTACCCCCAGGTTGCTCTCTTCTGGAGGAGTTGCGGTCATAAACTCGCCCAGCGCAAGCGCGCGGGCGGCGCGCGTAAAAGGCGTATCGCCCTTGTCTCGGCGGTCGGCCTCGTACTTGTTTCGTAGTAACGTCTGAGTCTCTGAATACGAGCTGAACTTACTGGCGACGCCCTCGAGATGCCGCCCTTTTGTCTGGCTTGCCGAGACCAAAGGCCCGACATCAAGGCCTTCCAGGTCGACCACCTTGATGTCCTTCAACTCGCCGAAATCGACGACAGCCAGCTCGCTGAGTAGGTCATTCGCGTCCGCTCCGCTGTCGAGCGTTGCGTTGATTACGCCGCGTTCGACGTCGGCTTCGAGGGTAGCGAGCGCCTTACCAGCCGGGGTCTTGATGGTGCCCTTGCCTCCCGCAGCAACACTTGCTTCTAGCTTGTTGGGTACAGACAACGCAGCCGAAGGCGCTCCAGTTTGTTGGCCGCCGGAGGCGGCTGCGGCTTTGGTCAGACTCTCGGCGTAGCGCTTCTTGTCGTTCTCTGTCGCTTCAACCGGCGCGAGAATGCTGATCTCTTTGTCAGTCAACACGGTCATAGGCATGCCGCGTGATGAACCTTCGCGACGTTCAACGTCTACCTTGTTGCGAAGGTCGTAGATGTCGCCGAGAGCCTGAACCTC
>JBDKJZ010000492.1:0-4424 GCA_039796375.1 Pseudomonadota bacterium | reverse complement strand
AGCGGGTTTCATAGGTCCCCCTTGAAGGTGAGCTGCGCGTGGAGGGGGTTGAGCTGCAGAGAAATGGATTCTCTATCGCTATTCGACGTGACCAGTAGCACTAACCCCGTGCCCAGTAGCGCGCTCCCGGCGATCAACCCGATCGTCGCCAGGCGGGCAGACGCGAGCGCGTCGCCGCGCAGCTCTACGCCTGTCGGTGTACATTGGTTGTCGCCATCACACTCGCCACTTGAGTCGTCGTTTTTCGATAAGGCGTCGACGCCAAAGCCTGTACCAATGCCTAGGCCGATGAGCCCCGCGATGCCGAACGAGTAGGCCGTGTGGGTTTGTGTCCAGCCCGGATCAGGCGGCGCAGCGGGTGAGGCGAGCGAAGCCGCTGGTTTCGGCGCCGGGGGTGGAGCGATCACGGGCGCCATAGTGGGCGCAGGCGGGGGAACAACGACTCGCGTTTCTCCGGGTGTCTTCGGGATTCGGATCCGCGTTACCCAGCTCTCGTGCCCGGGCGCTCGGGCTTCGATCATCAGCTCACCGGCGTCGACCGGCAGGGGCAGCCCAAAGGTGCTGGGCGGAACGAGCTGGCCGCCTTGGCTGAGCTCAAATCCCTCAGGGGCGCCGTTAACAACCAGCACCACGCGGTGGAGCGTCGGCTCCAGTGCCTGGGCGCGCACCGACGCGATCCTCCCCCGCTTCTCGTCGCCCTTCCGCGCGGCGAGGTCATTCGCTTCGCGAAATGTCGCCCAGGCGCTCGCAAAGCGCTCAGTCACTTCGTAACAATCCCCCAAATACAAAAGAGTGCCCACCGCGGGATCCAGCGATTGGCTCGCAGAAAATTGAACGCATGCCTGTTCATTCTTGCCTTCATTCAGCAGCTGTTGAGCGCGAATGAACAGCGCTTCGGCCGCGGCTTTGCCCGTCCCTTGCGCCTCGGCGGTCGCCGGCACTTGCCACAGGCTACCTGCAGTCAGCGACGCGAAAAGAAAACGAGTCATTGTGGAACGAGCCATTGCCTGTTGCACCTCAGCGGCCAAATGAGTCCTTGTCAAGCGAGGGCTTCAGTTTCGCCCACCGAATTGGTCCCGACCGACGGAATCGTTCGCTGGACGCGGCGAGCTTTCTGCCTCGCTCGGTCTTTGCGGACTGTTGAGCGTCGAGCGGGGCTCGCGAGCGTTAAGTTTCTTGGTGCTTGGCTTCTCGGTGCGGGCTGCAGTTGCCAATGTTTTCGGTGCGAGGTCTTGCAGCACAACGGCTTGTGTTGTGGCGTTTTCCTTGGGCGGTGGCTCATCGATGGGTGCGCTGACCTCGGCTTCGGTGGTCACTTCAGAGGCTTGCGGCCAGCTGGGCTTGTTCAGTACCCAAGCAATGGTTAGCCCGCTGACCATCGAAAGCGCTCCGAGGCCCAAAACTACGCGCCGCTTGTTCGGAGGGGCAGACTGAGCAGTAGCCTGGGTCAGTTGAATCTCAGAGCGCGCGTGGGGCCTGTCCGTTACCGCGTCCCGCATTGACAACGGAGTAGTAAAGCGACCGCCCTTGGCGATGCGTGCGATCCGCTCGGCGGATCGGCGCGCTGCACTGGTTCCGTATTTCGCGAGAGTCGCCGCCAGCTCCCCAACATCATTGGGTCGATCACCGCGAGTTTTGGATAGGCAACGCTCAATCACGTCCGCCACCTGCGGAGACACGCCTCTCGCAAGCTCGCTCACGCGAGGCGGCGCCACCGACACCACCTGATGGCAAACCGATGCCAGCGTTTCGCCCTCGAACACCGGTCTTGCGCACAGCATTTCAAACAAGATCGCGCCGAGCGAGTACACATCGGCGCGCGCATCCACCTCGGCGGAGGGATTCATTTGTTCGGGTGCCATGTAGATTGGCGACCCAACGATCGCCTGCGGCGCGGTGAGGCGCACCGCGCCTGTTCTGACATTTTTAGAGATGCCAAAGTCGAGCACCTTGATCCGAAAGTCGCCGTCGGCGCCCCGGGAGAGAAACAGGTTCTCCGGCTTGAGGTCACGGTGGATGATTTGGTGCCAGTGGGCCTCCGCAATAGCTTCACACGCCTGCAGCAAGTATTCGATCGCCAAATCTTCCGGAAGCGCGCCGGATTCAGCGAGGAACTTCGCCAAGTCTTGCCCCTCTAAGCGCTCCATCACGATGTACGGCGCTCCGCTCGCTAAGCGCCCGACGTCGAGCACACGCGCAACGTGTTCACTGCGGATCTTGGCGGCCGCTCGGGCCTCCGCCAGAAAGCGTGACGACATTTCGTCATGTTGAACCAGCTCGGAACGGATCAGCTTAATAGCGACATCACGTTCCAGCTGGAGATCGAATGCGTCGACCACCACACCCATTCCTCCTTCTCCGAGGACGGTCCGGATCCGGTACTTGGCTGCAAACTCTTCATCGAGCTCTGCCACGGTGAGGGCGTTCGCAGCCATAGATCCATAGGGCATACGCCCGAGTTCGACAAACGGATTACCCGAATGTCCACAAACAGGCGAATTGTCGGCTAGCGGTTCGGACCCTCTTCGCGAGGGCTGGTTGCGAATACGTTTCGCGGGCTGCTCGAGCTTCGGAGGCCGGGGGCCTGGCTGCCAAAGCAGCCAAGGCTAGGAGCCTGGCGTTGCGACAGCCGCACCCAACTGGAGACTCAGCGTAAAGCAGCGCGCCAATGCGAAGGTCTGCGGCGAAGTTACCGGCTCCTCCCTAAACTCGGGCATCAGGTGCTTTAAATTGGGGTGGCGGCTTCAAAAGTGTCCTTAGAGATAGGCCAAGAGCGCCTCGGCCGTGTTCTCACCAGCCTCGCCCAAGTGCGACGGGGGCAACCGCCAAGAACGAGCAGGCGCTAACGCCCACCCACACGCCTGACGACCGCTGAGAATGGAGCGAATTTGCCGTTCGAAGGTGATTGGCGCTCGTCGTAGCATACAGCGGCCGGGAGCTTGTGTATGGATGAGCTCGAAGGAGAATCATGTTCACGCAGCCAGGATTGCCCCCCAGCACTCGAGTGCTCCTCACCGCCGCGGCGGTCGTGATCGTGTTGGCGGGTATGAAGGCCGCCGAAGAGGTGATGGTGCCTCTGGTGTTCGCCGCGTTTATCGCTGTCTTGACTGCGCCCTCCGTGCTCTGGCTTGAGGCCAAGGGTTTGCCGGGTTGGCTCGCGGTGGGGGTCGCGATGCTCGCCATGCTGTTGGTCTTTGGTTTGCTAGCGACGATTCTGGGTGGCTCCCTGAATGCCTTCGTGGCTTCTGTGCCTGGCTACCAGGACTTGGTCAATCAGAGGTTGGGGCGCTACCTCCACGTTCTTGATCGCTATGGGTTTCCGATTTCTGAAGCCAGTTTTCGACGGCTGGTGAACCCCGCACAGGCGATGGATATCGCAGGGCGCCTGGTGAGCCAGATCACGACGATGCTGAGCGACACACTGCTGATCGTGTTTACGCTCGTCTTCATGCTTTTTGAGGTCGCGGGCTTCCCGAAGAAGATCCGCCGGGCACTGGGGGATCCCGCAGCCGACTTGAGTCGCTATTCTTCGCTGACAACGGAGCTGAAGCGCTATGTGGTCGTGAAGACCTACGTGAGCGTCGCCACCGGGTTGGTCCTTGGAATTTTTCTTAGCATTCAAGGGGTGGACTACGCGGTCCTGTGGGGAGTGTTGGCGTTTCTGCTGAACTACATTCCCAACATTGGATCGATAGTCGCCGCTGTGCCCCCAACGTTGTTGGCGCTCGTGCAGTTTGGCGCGGGGGGCGCGCTGATCACCGGGTCAGCCTTCGTGGTGGTGAACATGGTGATTGGCAACGTGATTGAACCGCGCCTGTTGGGACGAAAGCTCGGCCTCTCGACCTTGGTCGTGTGGTTGTCGTTGATTTTCTGGGGTTGGCTTTGGGGTCCGATGGGGATGCTGCTCAGCGTCCCCCTGACCATTATCGTCAAGATCCTGCTGGAAAATACTGAGCAGTTTCGCCCGGTGGCCTTGTTGATGGATCAACCCCCGATGTCGGCGCGCCTCTCCCTGAGCCCCCTCTCTGGAGACGACGATCCCACGCGAACACCGCGGTTGTAGCCTATAGAATTCGGCGGAGTTGGCCGTTAGTGTCCGTGGGTAAGTCCACGCGATGGCAGGCAAATCGGAATCAACAGGGCCCACCGCAGCCAGCGACGCGCCGGAGCCAGGGAGGAATGTCGCCTCTGAGAGTGACGGGGTTGTGGGCGCCGGCATCGCGGGCGAGGGCCCAGCGAGCGCACTGCGCCGCGGAGTCGCCCAGGGCGAGGCGTCCCAGGAGGTCGATGCGGCGCAGTTCGTGACCCCATGGCGACTCAAGAACTGGCAACTCACCGCGCTGACAGCGTCCTTGGTGTTTTGTGGCCTGCTAGTCGTCCTTCGATTCAGCGCGACTGAAGCAGGTGAAGCGGCGCACGCCGAG
>JBDKJZ010000491.1:0-4426 GCA_039796375.1 Pseudomonadota bacterium | reverse complement strand
TGTTTGATTGGCAACGCATGTTGGCCTTGGACGGCAACACCGCGCCTTACCTCCAGAACGCTCACGTGAGGATTCACTCGATTCTACGCAAGGGTGACGTCCACACGGCTCAGCTTCAGGCAAACGATCTGGTGCTCGAAGACCCGGCTGAGCGGGCGCTCGCGACGGAGCTGCTCCAGTTCCCTCAGACGATAGAAGGCGTGGCGCGTTCGCTCGAGCCGCATCGCTTGTGCAACTACCTGTACGGCCTAGCTTCTGGGTACCACGCGTTTTATGAGCGCTGCAGCGTGCTCAAGGCGGACACGGAGGTGCAGCGAAAAAGCCGGCTCGCGCTCAGCTACCTGGTGGCGAGGACCCTACGCCGCGGACTGAACCTACTCGGCATTCAAGCCATCGAGCGCATGTGAGCCACCAACGGGGCATTGCGGTGTTCGACATGGATCGAACGTTGGTCCGCGAAGATACCGCGGGTCTGTTCATCCGCTACGAGTATGAGCAGGGCAGAGCCACCAGAGTTGCCGTCGCGCGCGTCATGTGGTGGCGCTTCATGTACAAGTTCGGAATGATGAACGTGGACGCCGTTGCCAGGAAGGCCCTGCGCTGGTACCGCGGTCGGGACGAAGCCGCGTTGCGGCGTGATATCGCCGTCTGGTACCCAGACTGGGTGTGTCCACAGATCTCGGACAGCGCGCGCGAAGCGGTCAAGCGCCATCAAGACGCCGGTGATTTGGTGGTCATCGCCACCGGCTCCCCGCGCTACTCGACGGAGCCCGTCGCCGCTGAGCTCGGAATTGAGCACCTCATCACGACTGAGCTCGAGGTCGTGGACGGGGTGCTTACCGGACGGGTGCACATGCCCTTGTGTTACGGCGCGGGCAAGCTGCAGCGCGTGAGTCAGTTTCTCGCCGAGCGCGGGGCTGAAGCCGCGGACATCGTGTTCTACAGCGATAGCATTACCGACCTCCCGTTGCTGACCGCCGCCCGAACGCCCGTCGTGGTGAATCCGGATCCGAAGCTGCGCCTGCACGCTGAGCGCTTAGGCTGGCGTATAGAGAGCTGGTGACGGCAGGGAAGCTGGTGACGGCGGCGCTTCGATGTTGCATCGGCGATGTGCGCGTCACAACCTGTGCCCGATTGCAAGATCTACCGACATGGCCTGAGAAAATGAGTTACCCGAGCCCATCGGTTCTCGAACAGGTGGAGAAATTCGATTGAACTGCAACAGCCTAGTGAGTTAACGGAAACAATGGCCCATGTGCGTCCTAAAGACGCACCTTAAGACACCAGTACATAGCTCGCGCTCTAGCGCGGGTTTGTCTTGAACAAGAGCCCATAGCTCCCTATAGGCTCCCATAACACTAGTGAGCGGTCCCCTAGGTCTCTTGGGTGGGCTGCTAGAAGAATCCTGAAAGGACTAAGCAGCTATGAGAACCCACTTAATCGTCCCCATGTTTGCACTCACCGGCGCCTTGTTCACTGCCTGCGGCGAGACCGACGAGCCTACCGGAGCGGGTGGAACAGTCGGAGTGGGCGGAGCAACCCCCGGAGTGGGCGGGTCAACCCCCGGAGTCGGCGGAGCAACCCCCGGAGTCGGCGGAGCAGGCGGAGCGCCAGCTCCAATGGGCGGAGCGGGCGGAGCGCCAGCTCCGATGGGCGGAGCAGGCGGAGTCTCTCCGATGGGCGGAGCAGGCGGAGTCCCTCCGATGGGCGGAGCAGGCGGAGTCCCTCCGATGGGCGGAGCAGGCGGAGCCCCTCCCGGCGACCTAACCATCGAGTCGCTGTTCCCGATCCCCGCCGGCGAGACGCGCGGCTTTGACGGCATGACCTTCAGCGTTGCGTGCAAGTCAGCGTCAGGGACGGACGACTGCGACGGCGCGGGCTGGGTCCTCAACGGAGCACCGCCTGTTGCCTGCATTGACGGCGGCTACCAAGGCGGCCAGCGGCTTGTTGCGAACAAGAGCTGGACGGTCGCCGGCCAAGTCGACACGGTCTACCAAGTGAACATGCACTTCTACGGCATTATGGAGCCGTATTTATACTCCGCGGCACACGTGGAGCGTCTGGGCGGAACCGGGCCAGCTGACTTGACGGGGGCGAAGCCAGCCTACGGATCGGTCAACGCGGCTGGACTCGCGCCGGCCGCGCTCGCTGCAAAGGCTTACCGGGACAGCAATGACCCCAAGTTTAACACCTATGAGCTGCACGTTAAGGATGCCGCTGGGGTAACCAAGGCCATCCATCTGTTCAATACGGATGCCGACCATGGGCACTGGACCATACTTGTGAACTTTGAAAAAGAAATTCCCATCTACGGCGGCGGATCCGTCGAACTGCAGATCTACGACTTCAACTGCAAACAAATCAAGAACTGTGGAACGGGAGCGTCGCAAGGCAGCCAGTGTGCCACGAAGGCTCAAGAGATCTCTACCGCAGCGGTTGTCCCAGCGACTCTACCTAGCTTTAACCCGCCGGAACTCGGGTTGGATAAAGCGAACGCAGGCCAATGGTTCATTATCGACGTGCTCGGCATTAAGCCGCAGTAAAAGGTGAAAATGCGAATGTCAAACGCCAATCTCGTTTACGCGGGGCTTTTCTCAGTGGGTGCTTTTTGCGCCCTGGGCTTACAGACCGCGCCAGCGCAAGCCAATATTGAGCTCCTTAAGACCGATGACACGACGGTGTTCGTCAACGGCCGAATGCAAGCGTTTCTAAACTACAACAATGGCGACGGCTCCCCTCAGGCGGTCGTTGCAGCCACGCCGGGGTACGTGGCGCCGGCGGCCATGCCGGGCATGGCAGACCCTGGGATCACCGTCGCCCTGAATCCTGGTTCAGCTGACGATACCTACGAGGAGCGCGCAGAGGGGGCTGCTAGCACCGATCAAGGCAAGATTGAGGAGCTTCGGATTAGGACCGGCTTCGTGGGCAACGTGCTTGGGTTCGGCTTTCGGCACCGGATAGACGACACAAACGAGGTACTGGGCTACACCGCAGCGACTACGTACATCGACTCAGCCAGCCGTCGGAAGTACACCAGCGTTACCCCGGACTGGAGGGAGAGTTTCCTGAAAGTCCAGGGCGACTGGGGTAGCGTTGTCGCGGGTCGCACCCTGGTGCTTTTCAATCGTGGGGCGACTGAAATCACGTATTTGTACGGCTACAAGTACGGACTCGGCTGGCCTGGAAATGTCGGCAGCTACGGTGGCAACGGACCCGGGGCGGGGCATGTAGGCTTTGGCGTACTCGGCAACGGGTTTGGCGCTGGCCTTGCGTACGCCACCCCAGACCTGTCCGGGGCGCAGCTCACCGTCGGTCTCTACGACGCGAACAACCAGGTCGGCGCCAGCACGACTGACCGTGTGCGTTGGCCGCGCCTCGAAGCGGAAGCAACGTATGAGTCGAAACTTGGTGACGCAGGCATGTTCAAGCTCTTCGCGAACGCCGCCCATCAGAAAGTCTACGCAAAAGATGGCGACACCGACAATACCATCAAGGGGCTGGGTTTCGGTGGGCGCGCTGAGTTCGGCCCGGTCGGTGTAGGACTTGCCGGGCACACCGGTCAGGGTATCGGCGTGAACTTCGCGCTTGAGCCCAGCACCGCGCTCACGCTCGGCAATAAGTACCGTGACGTCGACGGCGGGGCCGTACACGTGCGGGTGGCACCGAGCGATAAGTTCGACTTCATGACGGCGTGGGGCATCACTCGCGTGCATCAGCTGCCTGGGGACACGGTAGACACCTACCATGACGGTGACAACAACCCGGCTACGCCTCCTGAAAACGACGATGCGGTCCCCGGATTACCTGACGCAGTCAGGCATGTCACCATCAAGGATCAGGCCGGCGTGTCTTTCGGTGGCACGTATCACGTCTCACCGCACCTGCACATCACGGCTGAGTACTTCAAGGCGATGTACACCTGGCACAAGCCTACGCCTGCACCGGTCGGCGCGAAAGAGGCGGAGCAGAACTTCGACGTCGTAAACCTGGGCGTGACCTACGACTTCTAATTAGTCGCGATTCTCCTCCAGAGAGAGCCCGCCGCGATCAGTCGCGGCGGGTTTTTTTGTTTGGGCGTTGCCGGAGGAGAGCTTGCCTACGGACTCGTCCGCCACGCGCCTGTGAAATAGTGGGTTAGGCGAAGAAATCAGGGAGAACGATCGTGCCCTCCTCCCCAAACCGAGTGACCTCCGTGTGGCCTAGCGCGTGGACGAGGGTCAACAGAAGGTGGTGGTACCCGACTCCGCCGAGGTTGACGTAATGACCCAGCTTGAGCCCGGCATTGCCGCCGCCGGCGAGCAACACATGCTGATCGAGGCGGCTGTGATTGTTGATCGGGCCAAGCCCTAATTCGTTCATCCACACCACGACTGTGTTGTCGAGCATCGTCCCGTCTCCCTCAGGCGTGGCCTCCAGACCTGCCAGT
>JBDKJZ010000490.1:0-4428 GCA_039796375.1 Pseudomonadota bacterium | reverse complement strand
GACTTGACGGGCGTCGCTCTCGGCTACGGCGTGCTGCTGATGGAAGGGGCGCACGTCTACAGCAAGAGCTGCGGCGGTCCCAGCGTGGCCAAGTTGACTGCGCTCGGCGTCGCGGACTTGGCGGTGGTGACTGCGTTCTTCGCGGCGCATCAAGGCGCCGATCCGAGCGCGGCAAAACGCTGCCTGAGCGCGACCCAGAAAGCCGTCTTCGCGGATGCTGTCGATCTCGCCAGGAATAATCAGAGCCTGGTCCGACAGCTGAGCTCGGCGCCGAAGTCGCTGATGCGCGGCGACTTTGCCCTCGCGGAAGCGCGCGCGCCGTGGTTCGGGCTCTTCAATAAAAAGCCCCAGCGCTCGGATGAAGAAATGGCCGACGCGTTGTTGAGCGGAGAGCTGCAAGAGGGCGACTTGAAGCTGTTTGCGGCTAAACACGCGGGCGCAAGTGTAGGTGAACGAGCGCGTTCAGGTGCATCCAGTGACGCTCACGTCGACGACGACCTCAAACGCCTCGTCAGCGAATCGTTATCAGAGTCGCGGGCCGGCTAAGCGGGCTTGTGGGTAGCCCCCAAGCCCCATAACATCCCAAGAGATGGCGATCGCCACTGGAAGTTGCCCGAGCTGCGGGGCCCCCATTGAGTTCGGTCTCGGCGCGTCAATCGCCAAGGTCTGCGAGTTCTGTAACGCGACGGTCGTTCGGAGCGATCGGGGTCTAGAAAACCTGGGCAAGGTCGCGGCTATCGCGGAGGTCCCCTCGCTGATCGCTGTCGGGGACACCTGTGCCATTGACGGGCGTCAGATGGAGGTCGTGGGCCGCGTACAGCTCGATCACGGCGCGGGACCTTGGGACGAGTACTACGTCGCGTTCGACTACGGTCAGAGCTGGGGTTGGCTGGCGTACGCCGAAGGCCACTACATCCTCACCACCAAGGCCCCGGGTCTTGCTGCTCCCCCGTTTCAGTCGCTGCAGCTTGAGCAAGACGTTCAGCTCGGTTCCACCGTCTATCGGGTGACTGAGGTCAAGACCGCGAGAGTTGCCTCCGCCCAAGGTGAACAACCCAGCGCCGATCGCCCCGGCGCGACGCGATACTACGCGGACTTGCTCGGCCCAGACGGCGCCTACGCCACCATCGACTACGGCGACAACACGGGCCAGTATGAGGTCTTCACCGGCTGGGTCGTCGCCGAGACGCGCATTCAGGTAACTCAGGGCGGACCGCGCAGCGTCAGCAAGATCAAAACAAACATGATCCGCTGCCCAAACTGCGGCGGCGATGTGCCGAAGCTCAACGGCGAGCGCAGCAAGCGCCTGGGCTGTCCCTACTGCGGCGCGGTCAGCGATATCGCACTGCAACAGGTCGTCGCCCAGCAAGAAGCAGCGGCGCAAGCGCCGGAGATCCCCATCGGGGCGCAGGGCACACTCGGTGAGCAACCCTATCTCTGCATCGCGTACATCCGGCGCAGCGCCCTGTTCGACGGGGAGCGATTCAGCTGGGATGAGTACCTCGTGTTCGGCGTCGGCGTTGGCTACCGTTGGCTCGTCAAGGACGAAGCCAGCTGGATGTGGGCTGAGCCCGTAAACCTCGCCGACCTTGATCTCGCTCAGCAACCGGCGCGGGTTCGCTGGGGTGGGCGGACCTTCAACCGGCGGAACTCCCAGCAAGCTCGCGTCGACTACGTGCTCGGTGAGGTCTTTTGGCAGGTCGAGGTGGGTGAGACGACTCGCGCGGCCGACTTCGCCGACGGGAAAGATATTCTCTCTCGCGAAGAGGGACCGGGCGAAGTCCGCTGGTCGTTCTCGCATCCTGTGCCGTGGCCCGTGCTCGCTGCCGCGTTTCAGCTTCCACCCGACGGTCCCGGTGGCCACTTTGTTGGCGGCGGCGGTGGTGGTGCTGAGAGCGGCGGCGTCAGTAGAAACGGAATGGTCACGCTCGTGGTGATCTTGATCTTGCTGGCGATCGTTTGCGCGGTCGGCGGCACTTGCAGCGACACGAGCGGCACTGGATCTAGCGGGGTGGGTGCGACCGGCGCCATCTTTGGCGGCTCCAGCGGATATATCGGAGGCAAGTGACCTGGCCGAACCCGGCCGCTCTGGTTCGCCCCGGGCCGGGTAATCTGTTCGTGACCACGCTGGGCTTCTTGTTCCTGTTGATACTGGGCGGCCGAACACTCGCGGAACAAATCAGCGTTTATGGTTTGGCGCTAGCACCGTCAGATCGCCTGCTTTGCTGGGCAGCTGCGGGGGTGGGCTGTGTCTTGGGTGCGGCCGTGGGCAAGGTTCCCGCGTTCTTCCAAGGTGCACTCCCGAGGCCGAGCCTCAGCTCTGTGGCGACCGCGATCCTAATATTGGGTTTCTTGGGTTCTTCCGGATCAGCGCTGCTATGGTACGCGCTGCCGCACGGTGTCTTGCGCCCGGCGCTGATCGGACTCGGGCTGATCTACTCTGGGGCTCTGACGTTCAGCCTCACCCAAGCGTGGCCGACGCTGGTGCATCACGCGCTGACGCTCGGAGTCGTCAGCTGGACGCTCCGTCCCCACGCGCTGGTGCTCAGTGCCTTCGCGTTCTGCGGTCTACTCGTCACGTTGAGCCGCGGAGAAGTCAGCTACGCACCGGGGGTACTCGCGCTCGGCTGCGCCGGGATCTGCGCTCAGCTTGAGTTAGTGCGGCTCTATCTAGAGGGCCAACGGCCGCGCAGGCGACGGCTACGTTCGGCGTTCGCGCTCGCCCTAGCCGCCACCGGGTGGCTAGTTTGGCTCAGCGGGAAGCTCCCCTTCGCCGAGCGTGAGGCTCATAGCGGGCAAGTGCTCTACGCGAGCGGAGACCAGAACTCACAACGATTCGTGCTCTCTAGTCACCGCGCAGGGCTCGAGGTCTACGTAGACCGCCGTATTCAGCACGCAGCGCTGGACTCGGAGCGCTACTTCGACGCGCTGACGCACTTCGTCGGACCCGATGTGCGCAGCGTGCTCCTGATTGGGCCCGGTAGCGGCGATAGCGAAATGCGCTTGCTCAGCAGCCCGGGGCTGGAACGGCTGGTCCTCGTCACCCCAAGCCGAGAGTTGGCCCAGGTCATCAGCCAAGTGTCCGCCCTCCGAACATCCGGGCGCCGCTGGCTCGACGATCCTCGCCTGACGGTGATCGAGGCCGAAGCACTGCCTTGGCTTGAGAACAGCGTTGAGCGCTTCGACCGCATCATCGCCGATGTCCCCGTGCCGCTCGACTATCGGTCGGGAAAACACTTTACTCGTTACTTCGTGGCACAACTGGAGGCTCACCTAGAGTCCGGGGGCGAAGCGCTGCTGCCCGCGTTCAGCCCAAGTCAGATGCCCGCCGCGCACGCGGCCGTGCTCGCTCTGGTGCCACACTCTCAGCGCGGCGCGCTGAGCGCTCGGTTCCCGACCTTGGGCGACTGGACGTTCGTGACCTTCGCGCGGAGGGCGCCAGAAGAGTTCGAAAGGCCCCCCCCAGAGGGGCTCAGCACGCTGTCTGCTCCGCTGGTAGGAGAATACTTCCGCGAGGAGCTGTCTCTCGCTCGCTGACGGGCGCGAATACCGCCAGATTGAGAGTCAGCCAACGGGTCGAGCCGAGACGTAGCGCGTGGAGAAATTTGCGTTTCTGGTCAGCGCACCAGTTTTTCCCCGAGCAGAAGACTTTCCTGTACGGCAGAGCAGTGCGACGGTATTAAACACCGAGCAACCACGCCCTCCACGCAGCAGAGCCACGAAGTTGTCCAATGCATCTTTCGGCCCCGCAACGCGCGGAGTGCACCCACTCGTCCGACCCGGAAATGCAGCCAGAAGACGATCCCTTTTTCGAGCACGGGTCCGGCCACTCCGACTCGGACCCAAGCCTGCTGTCGCAAGACCCACGGCTGCGGGCCGAACAGGACGCGCGGCGCGCTAGGCTGCGTAAACTAGTTGGCGCCGTGGTCGCGGCTCTAGCGCTGTTCTCGGTCGGCGCGTTCGTCACGGGTCAAGCGGGGCGCAGCGCGCTCTACAACACCACCCTTAAGAACTCCGCTGGGAGCACTAGGGAGAACCCGAAGCCCGGCGCGACGGCACCCGCGGCAAGCACGCAGGCTCAGCCCCCGCTAGCTCCTCCCAATCCTGCGGTGCAGGCGCTTCCCATTCCTGCAGCGCACGCTGCAGGTGCGCAGCCGAGCGCAGAAACCGCTCCTGCTGTAGCGACAGAGGCCCCTTCTGCGGCAACCCCACCGGAATCTCCAGTTGAGCCAACGCCCCCACCACCTGAGCCCGCGGTACCCAAAGTTGCCCCGCCGGTCCCAGCTCCTGTGGCCCCTCCCACTGTAGTGGCCCCTCCCACTGTAGACCGGCCCCGCCCGACGCCTGTGCCGGCCCCCCCGGTAGCGCCTAAGCCCCGCGTTCCGGCGCCGACCCCTCCACCCCCCAAACCGGCGCCGGCCCCTCCAC
>JBDKJZ010000489.1:0-4429 GCA_039796375.1 Pseudomonadota bacterium | reverse complement strand
GGAACCGGTTCTGGGGCACCCCCATCCCGGTCTGGAAGAGCGACGACCCCAACTACCCCCGCGTGGACGTCTACGGCAGCCTCGACGAAATCGAACGGGACTTCGGGGTCCGCCCGGACAACCTCCATCGCCCTTTCGTCGATCAGCTGGTGCGGCCCAACCCCGATGACCCCACGGGCAAGAGCCAGATGCGCCGCGTCCCGGAGGTGCTCGATTGCTGGTTCGAATCCGGCGCGATGCCTTTCGCCCAAGTGCACTACCCCTTCGAAAACAAAGAGTGGTTCGACAGTCATTCACCGGCGGACTTTATCGTCGAGTACATCGGCCAAACCCGCGGGTGGTTCTATACGCTGATGGTGCTAGGCACTTCGCTCTTCGATCGCCCCCCGTTCACGAACTGCATCTGCCACGGCATCGTCCTCGACGAGAACGCGCAGAAGCTCTCCAAAAAGCTTCGCAACTACCCCGACCCGATGGAGATGTGCGACACGTACGGGTCGGACGCCCTGCGCTGGTTCCTGATGTCGAGCGCGATCTTGCGCGGCGGCGATCTGCAAATTGACCGGGATGGCGCCGGCATCAAGGACGTGATGCGCCTGGTGCTTAACCCGGTATACAACGCGTACTACTTCTTCACGCTCTACGCGAACTCGGATGAGATCGAAGCACAGTTTCGCACGGACTCGAAACAGCTGCTGGATCGCTACATCTTAGCCAAGACACATCGTCTGGTCTCAGACACGCGTCAGCAGCTCGACGACTACGACATCGCCGGCGCCTGTGCCACGGTGTCCGGCTTCCTCGACGCGATGAACAATTGGTACATCCGCCGCAGTCGGGCCCGCTTCTGGCGCGAGACTCACGACCAAGACAAGCGGGATGCCTACGACACCCTGTACTCAGTGCTGCTGACGGTCGCGAAGGTCACGGCGCCGCTCTTGCCGCTTTTGTCCGAAGAGATCTTCCGCGGACTCACCGCCGAGACGTCGGTGCACTTGGAGGACTATCCCTCCCCGGAGCTCTACCCCGCAGACGACGAGCTCGTCGCAGTGATGGACCGCGTCCGGGATGTGTGCTCGGTGGCGCTGTCGCTGCGCGACACGTACAAACTGCGCACGCGGTTACCCCTTCAAACGCTGACGATCGCGGGCACTGACAGCCAGTCACTCGCGGGCTACTCGGATCTGATTCGTGATGAGGTCAACGTGAAGCAGGTTGTGCTATCAACCGATGTCGCGCAGCACGGGACCTTTCAGCTGCAGGTCAATGCGCGGGTGGTGGGCAAGAAGCTCGGCCAAGACATGAAGGCCGTCATGACCGCCTCCAAGACCGGCGACTGGAAACTCTTGGAGCACGGACAGGCGCAGGTTGGGCCCGCGATTCTAGAAGCCGGTGAGTACGACATGCGGCTTCAGAGCAAGGACGGCCTGGCGAGCCAGGGCCTCAGCACCAACGATTCGGTCGTGGTGCTGGATACCCGGGTGACGGCCGAACTTGAGCAGGAGGGCCTCGCGCGGGATCTCGTGCGCCTCGTTCAGCAGGCGCGGAAGGAAGCCGGTCTGCAGATTGCCGATCAGATCCACTTGTGGGTCAGCGGACCACCTGAGGTCCACGCGGCCATCGATACGCATGCGCAGTACATCGCTAGCCAAACCCTGGCCGCAACCGTAAACCAGGGCGAAGGCGCACCCGGGGCCTTCTCTCACGAGAGCGAGCTCGGTGGCGGAGCGACTAGGTTAGCACTCAGCAGGGCTGAATAGCCCTGCTGTTCGAACCCAACCCGAGGACTGCGAGCCCGCTCAGCGCAGCGAACAACGGCGAGGCCACCCAAAGCTTGGCCTACACGTGAGTCGGCCGCGCACGCAGCGAGTGCCGGAATTAGCTGAAATGTACGGACCCGAGATTTGTTCGCTCAACCCTACCCAGTTTGTAGCGGAGACGGCATACTGACTGCTGGCATGCCCAGACCGCTGAGATGGACCCTGACGGGTCTCGAAGTGTCGACGCTCAGCAGCATTCGAGCGTTGACTGAGACGGACTTCGACGTCGCGTTTCAGCCGATCGTGGATTTGGCCACAGGCCGAACGTTTGCGCATGAGGCGCTGACTCGCTGCAAGCTTCCGCACTTCGCGTCTCCCTCAACCTTGTTCGCCAAAGCCGAGGAGGAGGAAGCGTGCGGCCGGCTGGGTCGGGTGATCCGAAATGTGGTCTTCCAGCACTGCGAACGGCAGGCGGTGTTCATCAACTTGCACCCGCAAGAAATCGGACAGCGCTGGCTGGTGCAGCCGACGGATCCATTGTTCCTCCACGAGGGACCACTCTACCTCGAAGTCACTGAGAGCGCGGCGTTCCAGTATTTTGACCTTTGTATGAGTGTACTTGGCGAGGTCAAAGCCCGCTGCGGAGCGCACATCGTTGTCGATGACTTTGGTGCCGGTCACTCAGACCTACGACGTGTGCTCGCGCTGAAGCCTGATATCGTTAAGCTAGACATGTCACTCGTTCGTGACATTGATCAGAGCCCTGACAAGCGCAGCTACGCCGAGCACGTGATTCACACCTGCCGTTCTCTGGGCGCGCGGGTCGTCGCAGAGGGGCTTGAGAGCTTGGCCGAGCTCCAGACGGTCATCGCGCTCGGCGCCGACTATGGTCAGGGTTACCTCCTGGGTAGGCCCGCTGCGCCCCCGCTCGGGAAAGCGCACTGGCCGTTGAAACCCAGCTCAACCGCCTAGCGTTCGGGACCGCCCGGCCCCGTGTGCGCCCCAAGAGTCGCGACCGCGGCGCTTCGCCGCGCGCGGGATGCGCTCCCGCGAAGGGGCTATGGAAATCGCCGAAGCCATGTACAATACGCGCATGAGCGAGGCGGAGCAGCCAGTCTACGTGATCGAGTCCATTCCGGCGGGGGGCGCCAACCAACTGTCGGCAGAAGAAATCGCGAGGGAAGGAATCCCCACTCCGTCGCATCTACGCCTGTTCGGTGAGCTGGGCCGCGGTGGCATGGGTCGTATCCACGCAGCAACCGATCGTAACTTGCTGCGACACGTAGCACTCAAGCGCCTCGATCAGGAGCTCGCTAAAGTACCGATGTACAAGGAGGGCTTCATTGCGGAAGCCCAAATGACTGGCCAGCTCGAGCACCCGAACATCGTCCCGGTGCATGAACTGAACATAGGTGCCAACGGGGTGCCGTACTTCACCATGAAGCTCGTTCAAGGCGTCTCGCTCGAGGACTGGCTGTACGATGAATCTCGCCCAGTGGGCTCGTCTGAGCGGCTCAGCGAAGGCTTAGAAATCTTCCTCAAGGTCTGCGATGCCGTCGCTTACGCCCACCACCGCGGCGTGATTCACCGGGACCTGAAACCAGAAAACATCATGATCGCAGACTTCGGACAGGTCTACGTGATGGACTGGGGGCTGTCTCGGTTGAGCAAGAGTCGTTCGAGTGCCGGCGCGAACTCTCAGATGGAAGCGCCTGGAGCGGTGGGCACCCCCGCCTACATGGCGCCCGAGCAGGCCCGGGGCAACCCACGCGACATGGACGAGCGCTCCGATGTGTTCGGACTCGGCGCGGTGCTGTACGATATCGTCAGCGGCCGAACGCCCTACGGCTACGGAACCCTGGCGGATGAAATCTTGGAGCGCGCCGTCGCGGGACGCGTTATCCCCATCACTCAGACCCCGGCCGCGCTCGCCGCACCTGAAGGCATTTTGGCCATCGTGTCACGCGCGACGGCGGTCAGCCCAGGCGACCGCTACCAGTCGGTAGTCGAACTTCAAGACGCCGTTCGCCGCTTTCTTCGGGGCGGTCTGCATCTGCCGCGTGAGGTATACAGTGCAGGCAGCGTGATCATCCGTGAGGGTGACACGGGCCACGCTGCGTACATGTTGGTGAGCGGACAATGTCGCGCCTACAGAACGGTCGATGGCAAGCAAGAAACATTGGTGCACATGCGACCTGGCGACGTCTTCGGTGAGATGGCCCTGCTGCTCGACGAACCTCGGGCCGCCACAGTCGAGGCC
Organism: Pseudomonadota bacterium; assembly: GCA_039796375.1. Taxonomy (GTDB): domain Bacteria; phylum Myxococcota_A; class Polyangia; order Polyangiales; family Polyangiaceae; genus SZUA-265. Next base: position 409 of record JBDKJZ010000489.1, on the reverse strand, counting down.
GTGGATGACGTGACCGTGCTCGTCCTCGACAAGCACACCATGACCGAAGGCCTAGGGATCGATGGCTGGACCGGCGCTCTGGTTCGCGCGTTGGCGCAGCGGTTCCACGATCTCGAGCAAAGGTTCCGCATCAGCGGTGCCCGCCGGGGCTAGCGGTCGCTCATGCAAGCGATCTACTACGCCGAGAGCTTGCTTGACGCACGGCTGCTCGTGGATCGGCTGGACGACTTGGGTATACGGACTTTCCTCCACAACGAGCACCTCCAGGGCGCGCTAGGTGAGTTGCCGATGACCCTCCGGCCGGTGGTGAGCCTCGTCGACGAGCGAGATTGGGGAAGAGCGCGAGACGCAGTAATCCAGTTTGAAGCTGCACGCTGCTCTCCTGAGACTCCAGATCGTCCCTGCCCGG
>JBDKJZ010000488.1:0-4443 GCA_039796375.1 Pseudomonadota bacterium | reverse complement strand
GCGGCGACCAGCGACAACCCTCCGGTGATTGGGGCGGCGCTTCACGGCATGTACGCCACCTATTCAGCTCACTCAGACAGCAAGGTCCAGCCGGACGCCGACTTCATCAAGGTGGTCAACAAGCACCTCGTCTCGGAGGACCCCAAAGTCGCGCTACGCGCGCTACGCGCTGCCCGTACGGCGATCACCGGGAAGTCGGCCAACAAGGAGCTTGTCGATGCGGTCGTCTCGCTCAAGCAGAAGTACGCTGACGGTCCCGGACGCTACGCGTTAATTGACACCCTCCGAGTCGTCAGCTTCGATTCTAGAAGTGAGCCAGTCATCAGCGTCTTCGTGGATTCCCTGAATTCTAAGGATGCTTACGTGTTGTCTTATGCGCTGCAGGCTCTGCACCGCTCGACCCGGTCAGTCAAAGACACCGCAGCGGTCAACGCGAAGGCGCTCAGCCTGGCCAAGCACGAGGATCCCGGAGTCCGTGGTCGCGCCATCGAGCTCTTGGGAACCACTGGAAAAGGCGACCCCGCGGCGCTCGCTGCCGTGCTAGCTGCGCTTGAAGATCCGCACGCTTATGTCCGCTCCGAAGCCGCTGAGTCGAGCGCTCGCTTGCGCCACGCGCCGGCGATTCATCCGTTGATGAAGCTCGTCGCGCAGAAGGAGCCCAACAGCTATGAGATTACGGGGTTCAAGCAGCTCGATGGTAGCGAAGGCCGCTTGCGTCACGATGGCTCGGCCTGGGGATTCGTCCAAGATGCAGCCATGAACGCCGTCAGGAGTCTGAGCAGCGGCGGGCTCAAGCTCGAGCGGCTTGAACCGAAGAACCTGGCTGAGGGATTGGCCAAGAACGCCACCGCCACCCAAGAGTGGTACGCGAAGAACAAGGCGTCATTCCAAACGAAATGAGCTCCTGAGCGCGGCGTGACTAGTGAACACCGAGTCACTTCACGTGCAAGCCACACTCTCGCTTGGTCTCTGCTTCCCACCACCACCGCCCCGCGCGCTCATGCTCACCGGGGCGGACGGGCCGCGTGCACGGCGCGCAGCCAATGGACCAAAACCCCTGATCGTGCAGGGCGTTATACGGCAGGTCGTGGTCCTTGATGTACTCCCACACTCGCGCGCTACTCCAGTCTGCGAGTGGGTTCAGCTTGACCAGCGCTCCTTTGGAGCCCTGAAAGTTTTCGTCCACGTGCACCTTGGCGAGTTCTAGCCGGGTCACGCTCTGGTCTTTGCGCTGGCCAGTCACCCAGGCTGGGCGACCTGAGAGCGCCCGCCGCAGCGGCTCCACTTTGCGGATCCCACAGCACTCTTTGTGGCCATCTTCGTAGAAAGAGAACAACCCCTTCGTCCGCACGAAGGCCTGCAGCGCTTCCGCTTGGGGCGAGAACAGCGCGATCTCGACGCCAAGCTTCTGCCGAACTTGGTCGATAAACTGGTAGGTCTCCGGATGCAGGCGCCCCGTATCCAGACAGAACACTGAAAAGGGAAGCCCGACCCTCGTCGCCATGTGGACCAGGGCGACATCTTCGGCTCCACTGAAAGCGATACCGCAAGCTTCGCCGAAGGTTCTGAGGCCCCATTCCAATACCTCCTGGGGTTCCGCTCCTGCCAAGCGGGCCGCGGCCTGCTCGAAGGGTTCCGTCGACAAAGACCCAGGCGACAATGACCCAGCCGACAATGACCCAGCCGACAATGACCCAGCCGACAATGACCCAGAACCGAGCTGATCTTTGATGAAGCTCAGCACGCTCTTGTAGATGCGGGGCTGGCTGCTATCGACGACCGACGCGTCGGGAACCACGGGATCTCGAACAATAAAGAACGGAGCGATCTCAATCCCGTGCTGAGCGCTTAGCCGCATGCCCTCAGATTCGGGATCGCCCTCAGCCGCCCAAACGACCTCGTCAATCCGCTCCCAGTAGCCTCGGCTCCGCAGCAGCTCCTCGGCCTGGACACACTTCCCGCACGGTGAGCCGTCAGCGAGTCGCTTCTTTACCATCGTAATGTGCATTGGACGGTGGAACATCGGGCTTTCATGCTGCCGGGTCAAGGTCCCCTGCCCGCGCGCGGCGCGCAAATCGCTGACCCGGCGGTCAATTTGGCTCCAGGGTGGGGCCGAGTGAGTCTACCAGCGGACACTTGCCGCCGAAAGCAGGCTGGGTTACCGAGAGACGCATGCACTGCGGAAGCTGCGGCGCCCAGGTCAGCGCGCAACATCTCAACTGCCCCTACTGCGGGGTGATGACCCCGCTCGGTCAGCAACAGCAGTACTATCAGCAGCATCACCAGGCGCACCTAGAGACCCTGGAGAGACATCAGGAACTGCAAGATGAGGCTCGTCGCCTGGCAGACGCCCGCGCGTCCGTCACACGCACGGCGAACTTCTCATTGTATTGGGGAGTCGGAGGGCTCCTCGGGTGCTTTTGTCTTGTGCCAAGCCTCATCGCGCTCGTCCTGGGACTGCGCGCCCGAAAGCTGAGCAAGAAGTACGCGCTCGTCCTGCCCTTGAACGCGACGCTGGGTCCGGTTCTCGGGCTCATCGGGCTGCTCTTCGGAACCTTGGTCATCGGAATAGCGGTTCATGCTGAGCGCACCCGAGCAGCTCAGATCGCCGCTCTCGAAGCTCGCCTGGGCGATCTGAGCCAAACGAAGCTCCAGCACGCGACCGCGTGCGATCTGGCACAGCGCCGCCTGCTAACCGAGGGCTTCGCCGGAAGCACGAACATCGAAGACTTCGAATGCGATGGCAAGCTGCTTCAGGATGGGACGAGCGCAACTCTTGAAGCGATTCGGCTGAAAACGGGCAGCGACCACCACACCGTGCGCGCCTGCCTAGAATATGGCGCGCGCTGGAGCGTCTCGGGGTTTCGCAAACAGGCCCTGTGCAGCCAGCCCGACGACACCACGCCCGGCCAAGCTTCGCGAGCCGCAACAGGAACTGCAGGCCCAGGCCCGAGCAGCGCGGGTCAAGCCCCCAACTGAGCTTGTACCTGAAAGTGAACGGTGACCCGATCTTGCAGCTTGAGCGCGCCGAGCATGGCACGGTAAGGACGGATCCCCCATTGGGAGGGGACCAGTTCCACCGAACCCTGATATCGGCTGTCTGCAAAGTGATAGTCGATCACCAGAGGGCGCCGTTGGCCCAGGAGCTCGAGCGTGCCCGTCGCTCGGCCCGCATGCCACTCCCCCTCAAACCGCCCGCCGGGGAAACGCGCGGAGGCGAGAATTTCATGGTGCAGAGCCCGATAGATCTGCTCTGTGGATCTTGAGTCCACTGACGCCAGAACTCGGTCCGACTGGAAAACATCCACCGGGCCCGGCGCGGGACGAGCGCCGAGCAACTTCAGCTGCCCCAGCAAGAATTCAAACTCGATACGTGGCTCGCTGAGCTGCAAAACGCCGGACAACGCAAACGTCAGATCGTGACCAAAATTCGACAGCACGCCCTGCTTGTAGCTAAAGATCCGTAGCTCCACCGTCCCGACACGCGCGCTAGGCCCCATCTTTGGGTGAGCCTTCCACATCCGAACGTCAATAGCCAGAACACCGAAGTCACGGAGCTCGGGGACTTTCCCATCGCCGCGCGGACCTCCTGAGGTATAACCGCCGTATGAAATTGCAGTCGCGACGGTGGGGTTCAGTGCTGGCCTCGGTTCTGGTTTTGGGTTTGGGTGCGACGGGCCTGCTCGCTGCTTGCGGCGGCTCCACAGAAGGCGCGGCCCTGCCTGAGTCGCCGAACGCGGAGATCCCGATCCGGCGTGTCGTCCTCTATCAAAATGGTGTCGGTTACTTCGAGCGCAGTGGGCGCGTCGAAGGCAATGTGCTCAGCATCCAAATCCGCCCCTCGCAGATCAATGACCTGCTGAAGAGCTTGACTGTCATCGACACTTCGAAGGGGCGCGCCGTGAGCATCTCACTTCCGCTCGAGAAGAGCGGCGACCGAGTGCTTTCAGAGCTGCCAGACCAGGTGCGGAATGCGGGTGGCCTGCTCGACGTGCTGCAGGTGTTTCGCGGCGCGAAGATCAGCGTCAGCGGGGAGGAAGGGAGCGCCTCCGGACGCGTGGTAGGCGTCGAGAACCTCCCAGCACAGGAGGACGAAAAGGTGGTCACTAATTGGCGAGTGACGCTCCGCACAGACGAAGGCACACTCCGGGTTTATCCGTTAGCCGCGATCACCGAAGTCCAGATCGAAGACCGAGCGCTAGCGGTCGGCCTCGATCAGAGCCTGAGCGTGTCCCTGAATGAAGGGAACTGGAAACCAATCCAGCTGGCTATCCGCCTCGCGGGTAGCGACGCGCACGACTTGCAGGCCAGCTACATCGTGGAGATGCCCCGCTGGAAACCCGCCTATCGCCTGGTCCTCTCAAAGAACGCGCCCTTGCTGCAGGGTTGGGCCGTCGTGGACAATGTCTCGGGCGAAGATTGGAACAACGTCGAGCTGAGCTT
>JBDKJZ010000487.1:0-4469 GCA_039796375.1 Pseudomonadota bacterium | reverse complement strand
GGCGTTGCGGTGCTAGCGGTCGTCGTCGCGCTTGGAGTCGTGGGTTTGCTGTGGGGTTCCGGGCTCCCTTGAGCTGCGCCGCTGCCAGCGTTGACCGCTGCTGACTCAGCGCCCGCGGCGCTCAGTCTTTGAATCACCTTCGGGTCGCGCGGAGGGGGGGCGCTGGCGCACAACGTCCTTGGCTTCCGGCCCTAGGAGCGTCCCGCAAAGGGTCTTGCACAGGATATCGTTGTCACGACACGCGCACGTACCCGCAGACTTCTCAGCCAACTTCTTGCGCGCTTCCTCGACACTAAACCGAGCGAGCCGCTCGACGAAGGAGAAGCTCTGGTTCTTCTTGCGTTGCTTCGGAGTACGAGGGTCAGTGACCTCCCCGTCGGGTTCAGCGCAACAACGGAAACCGAGGTAGTAGTAATAGAACCCCTCGTCGTGTGTGTAGATTTTTGGACGGCACTGGTTTCGAACGCCGGTATACCAAGGGCCGCCAGTATGCACGCTGTCGTACTTGCCACGCCAGTTGCTAGTGAAGGTCTCACTGGCCACCACCTCATCGTTGTTCGCGGGCAGATCGTGCACGCCGTAGTCGCTGACACATTGCGGTTGAGTACCACTTGGCACACCCTGCCACAATCGCGCCAGCTCTGTGGGATCGCGCTTGGCCACCTTCGTCATGTCGGGGTGGTCCCAGGGATTGTCCCCGTTACACTTGTCCGGGTCGCGCACGTAGCCGTACGGGAACGGCTTCATCTCCGGCCCCTCACAAGCCAACGTCCACTCGCTCTCGGTGCACATGCGCTTGCCCACCGCAGCGCATTTCACTTGGGCCTGATAGAAGTTATTCATCACCTCCGGGCGAACACCTGCTTGGTTCGGCCAAGAGTACGTGTCGATGCAATAGCGCTTCTTGACCCTATCACCCACGCATTCGGCCTTGGGCGTGAACGCTTCGCAGACCGTCTTCTTGTTGACCTCGCTGTACCAATGCTCCAGGCACTCGTGTTTGACTTCCGAACAATAGTCTCCTTCGACCAGTATCATACTGTTCGGGCAAGCACTGGGCTCCGGGGGGGCGGTCGTCGGAGCGCTGGTCTCGACACCAGCGGAGTCTGGGACGCTCGGCGGCGGCACCGCTACAGTCCCTTGCTCAACGCTAGCTTCAGCCCTCAACACCAGAGCGGGACCTGACTTACGCGGGGTCTCGGAGGGGGCTTGTGAACCGGTACACGAAGTCAGCGCCGTAGCGCTCGACCCGACCACAAGAGCCGTGGCTAGGGTCACCCTGCCTGCACAAACAAGATCTAGAACGAACATAGGTTCACTTTTTGGGGCAGTGCATGTTGCACCCACCCTTGCCTTTGCACTCATTTTTGCCCGCGCAGGCATTGCCCTCAGGCACCGCGCAACCGCCTTGCCCCTTGCAGTCGTTGAGGCCCATGCAGCAGGCCTTTTCTTGCTTTTCCGGAGCTGAGCTCGCCGCAACAACGCCCGCGGTTGCCCCCGTGGTTGGCTCCGTCTTGGGCTTGTCTTTGCACCCGACCCCCCACAGGAGTCCTAGCGCAGCGGCGCTGATCAGCAACCGAGTGTTAGTTGGCCTCCGCTCATCCATGGCCGGCTTCTACGCCGCGGCGGGCGGCTTGTGCAAGTGCCACCGAAACCGCTCGATTCGTTTCGAGATCTGGCCTGTTGGGCCTCCCCAGCTGACGAAGGGCTCGGCTCTACCGTCTGCTAGGTCTACGAACTCGCTCACGCCTTCGAGGTGATTGTATTCTGCTCGGCGGCGCGGCCCAAGCGCGGGCACCGCGGTCCCGGTAGCGACCGACCAGACCAGGCAGGACCGAGGTGTCCGACCGTCGCCCGCTAAGAGACGGGCCAGCAGGCACGCTAGTTCCTGGGGCAGAGCGGCCCCATTCGGGCCGTTAGGCCCCTATCGCAACTACTCATGCCCTCGCCGGGCGGTGGAAGTGGTGAGAACTGGCCCTTGGGCTTAACTTGGACCTCCAATCTCACAAACCGGTTGCCTGTGGTTACGTGTATGATACTCTCCCATCAGCAGCCAACGGACTGCAAAGAGTTTCGGTGCACAGAGGCCATCCCCCCTCGGCCTTTGTGTGCTCGGCGCGGCGCGACCTTAACCCCCCTCCTAGGTCGCGCCGCGCTTTTTTTTGTCCTCAGTTGGCGGACTCTGGGCCTGTCGAGGTGGTACGGCAGGACTCGACGCGCACGGGTGTGGTCGCTCAGGTCAGGAGGACGACGGTAGCCCAGTGCCCGTTGCCGCGAGAGAACCTCCCGCGCAGGCGGAAGTCAGCAGGCAGCGGGGCGCCAGGCTCGCCAGCTAGGCTGCCAAGGGGAGCCGACGGGGCGACGATCCGAATCGCGAAGGTCTCCGATTCCCAGTTCACGTCACATTCCGCGTCGTGAAATCCCAAGAACGTCTGGGTCACCGGGTACTGGCACTTGTACGCGCTCTCCTTAGCCGAGAAGACCAGCTTCGCGATCTCCGGGAGCGCTATTCCAGCTTGGCGTTCGCTGGCCCGAAGCGCGCTGAATTCATGTGGAGACAAAACTCGGCTCAGGAGCTTCTCCGAGAGTGGCGTGTCTAGCTCCAGGTCGATTCCGATGGATCGGACGCTCGTGCTTCGAGCGACAGCGACCGCGCACAGGCTCACCGTGTGACTGACTGAGCCTGTGCACCCGCTCGGCCAAACAGGGCTTCGGTCCGCACGATTGAGCAGCGGTACGACGGGCACACCTAGCTCGCGAAACGCTTGGTGAGCCAGCGTTCGGGACGCTGCATACTGCGCGGCGCGCGAGGCAGCACAGCCAGCCAGCGCCGCCAGCTCCTCCGGAAAAAGTTGTGGATATTCCTGGGGTGGCCCAGGGACCCCCTCCAAGCAGACGATCGCAGGAGACAGCAACCGCCCGAGCAGGATGGGACTCGCCCCGAGCGGCGCGCTCCCGGTCGGCGAACCCAGCAGCTCTTCCAGATTTGGTGCCACGGCTTCGCCCGAATAACACGCAGCGCTAAGCCGCGCCGACGAAGTTTTCGCCAGCAAGCACTAGCGCCTCGAGATCGGCGGGCCGAAGGCCCAACATCTCTGCGGCCTTCAAGTGATCTTCTTCGTTGACCTCGGCGCCCGCCGGAGCCCCCACCTTGGAAGCGATCCAGTCTGAAAGGCAAATGGATGCCGCGAGCTTGGGGTCTGTCTCTGCTGCCTCGAAGTTGTGATGGTGCTCAAGCACTGACTGCACATCAGCGGGCAATTGCCAGACTCGAGCCAAGATTGCGGAGGCTTCCTGGTGGACCTGCTCTACTCCGAACAGCACGTCCTCGACGCTCGGGGTGCTGCCCGTCCAAGCCCTATCTGCCAAAATTAGCAGCGAGGCAGCCATGCCGACATCATGCAGCAATCCGCACATGAACGCGTAGTCGTCGGCAACCCCGGTTCGACGACAGACAAGTCTAGCGACGTTCCCCGTCACGACAGCGTGCTTCCGAAGCGCCTCCATCGGCCGATCGTAGCCCTTGACACGAAAGACCTTGGTGCTCGTTGCCGCTTGCAAGAATAGCTCGGTGAGCGTGCGTAGGCCGAGCCGAGCCATCGCGTCATCCAGCGACGTGATAGCGGCCCCGCGCGAGTAGGTGGCAGACTGGGCAGTGTGCAGCACCTTGGCTGCTAGAAGCGGCTCACTCTGAATGAGCGCACGCACCCTATGAAACGGCACGTTTGGGTCAGCGCTCAGCTGAATCAACTCCAAAGCGACCGCAGGCAGCATTGGCGGCTGATACCCCGGCGAGTGCAGGCTGGCGCGCAGCTCGGCTACTAGAACGCTGCGCGCCAAGCGCCCGCGCGCGCTGGGCGTTTGACTTTCCGGAGAAATCTCTGGTGCACTCGTCATGGCGTCCGCGCGACTACCGGTAGGCTATCCGGCGTTGAAAGGGACGGCCCAGGACGACGGCGAGTTTATAGGCACTAGCGAGAAAGGTCAGGCGAAGGTGCGCAGCAGCTCGCTCAGGCCCAGTCGTCGGCGCGCCTTTGGCATTTCGGTGGCGGGATACCCAGCCCAAAAGAACCCCACTATTCTCTGGGTCGCCGGGTCGATCTGGAGCGCACTGTAAGTGTCGCTCGCCTGCGTAACCCCGCCTGTACTCCACTTCGAGCCGACCCCTTCGGCCCATAGAGCGAGCGCGAGGTTTTGCTGCGCGCATGCCATCGCCGCATAGTCCTCGCGCTGAACCTCAGAGTCGGATGCGAGGACCTGAACAAGGACGAGAAGTTCTGGCGGCTCAAGGACCTTAGCGCGTGCCCGCTCTCGGGCTTCCTCACTCAGCACGCCCTTGTTCGCCTTGAGGCCAACCGCAATATCCGCCAAGCGCCGACGCATCTCCGGCCCCACCTGCACGAACCTCCAGGGCTCAGTCATGCGGTGATTCGGCGCCGCCAGCGCCGCCTCAAGCGCGCGCCTTAGAA
>JBDKJZ010000486.1:0-4486 GCA_039796375.1 Pseudomonadota bacterium | reverse complement strand
TGAGGCGTCCGGGCGTCCTGACTGCCGAAAGCGGTGTCGTCGGACGGGATCGAAGACCGGCCCGGGGCCGCCCGTGCGATCGGCCCGGCGGTCGCGGCAGGGGAATTCCCCCAACGTTCTCCGCTCTAGGCAAACATCCGGGGCCTCCCCGACGGGGGGCACCTCCAAGTTTGCGATTTGACAGCCCCAAATCGAGAATGTAACCCATCGCCCGCTCTGCCCCCCAATCCACTGACGGCAGAAACGCCCCGGAAAACACGTGAGTTCAGCCAAATCTCTGGTCATCGTCGAGTCCCCCGCCAAAGCCAAGACCATCGCCGGCTTTCTAGGGCCAGGTTTTGTCGTCGAGTCCTCGATCGGTCACATCCGTGATCTTCCGAAGAGCGCCGACGACATTCCTGCCGAGTTCAAGGGCACTGCCGCGGGGCGCCTAGGCGTCGACGTCGACAACGAATTCCGCCCCATCTACGTGCTCGATTCGGGCAAGCGCGAGCACATCAAGAAACTACGGCAGCTCGTCAAAGACGCCAGCGAGCTCTACCTCGCGACCGATGAAGATCGCGAAGGTGAATCGATCGCTTGGCACTTGCTGGAAGTGCTGAAACCCAAGGTCCCGGTCAAGCGCCTGGCGTTCCACGAGATCACCAAGAAGGCCATCCTCGCCGCAATTCAGAACCCGCGGGAAATTGACCAGCGGCTCGTCAACGCCCAGGAAGCGCGCCGGATCCTCGACCGTCTCTACGGCTACGAAGTCTCGCCGGTCCTGTGGAAGAAGATCATGCCGAAGCTCTCGGCGGGCCGAGTGCAGAGCGTCGCAACGCGCATTATCGTCGAGCGAGAGTCCGAGCGCATCGCCTTCGGCAGCGCCAGCTACTGGGACATTGAAGCTCAGTTCCACGCCGAGAGCGGCGACTTCAGCGCGAACCTCGTGAGCTACGCGGGGCGACGAGTCGCCAGCGGTAAGGACTTCGACCAAAGCGGCAAGCTGACGACGCCCGACGCGATGCTGCTAACCGAGGAGCTGACTCGCGCATTGGCCGAAAAACTGAAGAGCGCGCAGTTCACCGTCGGCAGCTTAGAGAGCAAACCCAACCGAAGGTCCCCTGCCCCGCCGTTTATGACGTCGACGCTGCAACAGGAGGCGTCGCGCAAGCTGCGCTTCTCGTCGTCGCGGGCGATGCGCGCAGCTCAGCGCCTGTACGAGCAAGGGTACATCACTTACATGCGTACGGACTCCACGACTCTCAGTGAGTCCGCCCTGTCCGCCGCCCGCACGCTGATCAAGAAACAGTTCGGCGAGGAGTACTTGCCCAGCGCACCTCGGGTCTACAAGAACAAGGTCAAGAACGCCCAAGAGGCTCACGAAGCTATTCGCCCCGCAGGCGACAGCTTTAGACCCCCCGCCGAGGTCGACAAGGAGCTGGGCGGTGATGAAGCTCGCCTGTACGAGCTGGTCTGGAAGCGCACCGTCGCTTCCCAAATGGAAGACTCCCGCGGTCTCAGCGTCAAGCTGACCGTCGACACGCAGGTGGACGGTCAAAAGCTGCAGTTCACAGCCACCGGCAACACGATCCTGTTTCCAGGATTCCTGCGCGCCTACGTCGAGGGCAGCGACGACCCCGAGGTCGAGCTTGAGCAGCGCGAAACTCACCTCCCCAAGGTCACCGAAGGTGAACAGCTCGACGCGCTCGCGTTCGCACCTAAGGGCCACGAGACGCAGCCACCTGCGCGCTTCACAGAGGCCTCGCTGGTCAAGCGCCTAGAAGAGCTGGGCGTCGGTCGCCCCTCCACTTACGCTTCAATCATCTCCACGATTCAAAACCGCGGGTACGTCTGGAAGAAGGGCTCAGCGCTCGTCCCCAGTTGGAAAGCGTTCGCGGTAATTCACCTGCTGGAGCAGCACTTCGGCGCCTTGGTCGACTACTCGTTTACCGCGCGTATGGAAGACGAGCTCGATCAGATCGCGAACGGCGACGAAGAAGCCACACCTTGGCTGACGCGCTTCTACTTCGGAGGCAAGAACGGCGTCGCCGCTGCGGCCGGAGGCAATAACGAGCTGGCGATGGGGCTACGCACCCTGGTCGCCGAGCGCCTCGGGGAAATTGATGCCCGCGCGATCAACTCTTTGCCGCTAGGCAAAGACGAGCACGGTGTTGATATGGTGATCCGCGTGGGCCGCTACGGTCCGTACATTGAGCGCGGCGAAGACAAGGTGAACATCCCGGAAGATCTCGCCCCGGACGAGCTCAACGTCGCCAAGGGTCTGGAGCTACTCGCCGCGCCGAGCGGCGAACGCCTACTCGGCGATGATCCCGAGACCGGCTTACCTATCTACGCGCGCGCGGGCCGTTTCGGCGGGTACATTCAGCTCGGCGAAGCCGGGGGCAAAGAGAAGCCCAAGACCGGTTCACTCTTGAGCACCATGGCGGTCGACAGCGTAACGCTTGAAGACGCGCTAAAGATGCTCAGCCTCCCACGTCAGATCGGCATAGATCCCGAAGACCACAAGCCAATCACTGCGCAGCTGGGCCGCTACGGTCCATACATCAGCAAAGAGAAAGATAGCCGCAGCCTCGAGAAAGAAGAGCAAATCTTCACGGTCACTCTCGATGAAGCGTTGGCGCTTTTCAAGCAGCCACGGAGCCGCGGAGCGCGCAAGGTCGCCGAACCGCTGAAGGAGATCGGGCTTGACGGCGTCTCCGGCGGAATGATCACCCTGCGCGAAGGCCGGTTCGGCATGTACGTCACGGATGGGGAGATGAACGCGTCGCTCCGCAAAGACGACTCCCCCGAGACGTTGACCTTGGGTCGCGCGGAAGAGCTACTGGCAGCGCGCCGCGAGGCGGGTCCCTCGAAGAAGAAGAAAAAGGCTTCGAAAAAGGCCACCAAGAAGGTCGCCAAGAAGGCCAGCAAGAAGGCCAGCAAGAGTGGTAGCGAAGACGACGGTGGCGATGAGGCCCCCGCTAGCACGACCGTGAAGAAGGCGGCGACCAAGAAAGCGACGGCCAAGGTCGCGACCAAGAAAGCCTCGACGAAGAAGGCTCCCAGCAAGAAGGCCGCTAAGAAAGCTCCCGCAAAGAAAGCTCCAACCAAGAAGCCTGCGAAAGCGTAGGCTCGGCGAATGTTCGTCGCCATTACGTGCTGCCTCGATCGGGGGCAGCGCGTGCGCCCGGGCTACGACTACCTCTACGTCAACCGCGCCTACGCCCGCGCCATACAACGCGTGGGACTCGTGCCCATCCTGGTCGGCCCAGATGCCGATCCCGCGCAGCTCGCGTCGCAGTGCGCGGCGCTGTTGCTCTCCGGCGGCGACGATCTGCCACGCAGCTTTGGTGCCGCCTCGAATGAACCGACGCTCGGCGAGGCGGAGGATCCCGAACGGGTCCGCTGGGAGAGGTCGTCGCTGGACGCGTTCGCCCACGCCGGGAAGCCCGTCCTCGGGATTTGCTACGGCATGCAGCTGATGAACCTGCACTTCGGTGGCACGCTGCATCGAGACGTCCAAGCCGAACACCCCGGCGCGCTCTCCCACGGCGGCTCAGGGGTTGTCACCAGCCACGAAACCTTGCTGACCCAAGGACTCGGCGGGCGGTCGTTGAACAGCCCCTTGCTGAGCGGCTTCGCTCCCCGCTTCACGACCAACTCCTGCCACGGCCAAGCGGTGGCCGACGTCGCCCCTGGTTTCACCGTCACCGCCCGCGCTGCAGACGGCGTTATCGAAGCGATAGAACGCGGTCGACTCTACGGAATCGAATGGCACCCCGAGACCGATGCCACGGGGGAGCGCCTGTACGGAAACTTCGCTAACCTGGTCCGCGCCGCGGGTTGAAGCTAGTGACCCACGGGTGAGTTTTCTCGGCTTTTCGGGCGGCCCGCGGGAAGCGCCGCCCCCGCTAGAAAAACCGCACGGATGCTTGACAGCCCTGTTTCCCAAAAGTACACCAGCGCTCCTTCCGCGGGAGTAACTCAGCGGTAGAGTGCAACCTTGCCAAGGTTGACGTCGAGGGTTCGAATCCCTTCTCCCGCTCTCAAGATTGTGAGCAAATCAAGCCAGTTAGGAGATGCCTCCTAGCTGGCTTTCTCTTTTCTCTGACCTGTTGGACTGGGGCTCTGACCACTTTTCTGACCTCCTTGAACAAGATGGAACATGGACCGCATTGCGTCGGCGCGTTCCTTGGTGCTCACGGTCGAGTAATGGTGCTGCATCCTCTCGGTTGCATGCCCACTGATTGACCGAGTTACGAGATCCGAGACCTGAGCCGCACGAGCCAGGTCCTGGAACGTCCTCCTCATTCCCCGCTGAGTGATCTTGTACCCGAGGCCCAGATGGGCACCGATATCAGCCAGTGGCTTGTTCAAGAGGCTGGCGGCTCGGAAGCCTCCGTCGATGTTGGGGAAGAGCAGGTCAGAGGCCTGCTGGGCATCGTTGAACCCTTCAATGTGCGACCTTAGGACCTGGAGCAACTCGCCAGGTAGAGGAATTGAG
>JBDKJZ010000485.1:0-4499 GCA_039796375.1 Pseudomonadota bacterium | reverse complement strand
GGCTGTGCGCCCGCCCCGTGGGTGCCGTCTTTTTTGGCACGTGTCACGCTAGCTCAGAGCGCGCCCAGGTGGTGTTAGCGCGCTCTGCTGCGTGACCGCGGGTAGTCGGGGCCGATGGCACGCCGGGAGCGGCGTGCCACGGTTGTTTTGTGGGCCAGAGGCGCAGCTGAGCGTTGTGGAAGTGTGACTCCCCGATGCCCACAACTCTATGCGGCTCGGGTCTCCGGCGCGGGCTTGAGAGCCTTAACACGGCGCGCGAAGTCTGACGCGTCGTCGGCGGTCAGGACTGCGTCGCCGAAACGAGCGGCTAGATAGACCTCCGTCAGGGCGAGGACTTCCGGTCCGAGGGTATGACGCGTCTCCACCAGTGCGCGCGCGTGGGCTAGCGGCGGGCAGTCGGGACTGCGGGGTACACCGTGCTGTTGAAGCGCGTCCTCGAGCTTTCGGTACAGGCCAACGACACGAAGTGCGTTCTCTGTGAGCGGCTTGATGGGTCGCGGTGATTGTTGTCGCTGGCGGCGCTTCTGATAGAACCAGAAGAGCGCCGTGCCAAGCACGAGCGCTAACACCACGTAGCTGGCGGTTCTGCGATGTTCGTCCAGCGAGCGTGAGTCGCGCTGCGGAAGCCGTTTGCGCACGTCGCGAAGCATGCTGAGCTGCTGGTCCAGATCATAGCCAATGATGTGCCGGTTCCAGCGCTCACCGGTCGCTTCCAGTAGATCGCGGAGGGTTGCCACTAGGCCATCGACGTCGGCGCGCGGTTGAGACTCCGCGGTAGGGGTTGGATCAAATGTCGTCCATCCCTTGTGATCCAGATAGACCTCCACCCACGAATGGGCGTCGCCCTGACGCACTGCATAGAACTCACCGAAGCGATTGTAGGTTCCGCCGGCGAACCCGGTGACGTTGCGGGTGGGGACACCGAGCGTGCGCAGCAGTATCGCCATGCTGGTGGAGTAGAACTCGCAGTGTCCGCGCTTCGACTCAAAGAGAAAGTGGTCAAGCGGGTTCAGCGTCGCGCCCGAGGGGGAGTCGAGATCGTATCGGTAGTCGCTCCGAAGCCGCTGTTCGATCCGCTGGGCCATGGCTTCGGGGGCTTGGGCGTCGCCGGCCCAAGTGCGGGCCAGTTCGTGGACTCGCGGCGGCAGGTCCCTGGGTATGGAGAGGTAACGTTCGGCATCGCGTTGGAGCAGCCGGTCGAAATCTGAACGATTCGGTGGCGCGCCGAAGACCGTGTATCGCAGACCCCGTTCCTCAGAAGACACGTACTCGAAGTCACCCTCGCGACCCGCGGTGATCCGCGGAGGCCGCCCGAGCAGCTTGTCCTCGGTGGACAGAACTTCGAAGGCTGTCGCTTCGCTTGGCAAGAAAATGACCGGGGGCTTGATGGGCAGCAGGTCGACCGACATGCGCTCGGGGCCGTGCGGAACGTCCAAGCGTCCAACCCAGACGCGGGACCCGACGCGGTTTGCCTGAACTTGGGTTTTGTCGCGAGACCAGCTGGAGCCGTCGTAGTGATCGAACGCCGTCCCCCGTAGGTAGAGCGGAATGCGTTGTGGGGGGTCGGTGGAGAGTTGTGGTAGATAGACGCGAAGCGCGATCGTTGTGTCTGCGCGCAAGCGGCCAACCTTGCCGAGGTCGACGCGGTCGGAGAAGCCAACCATTCTCTCGCTGCGGTCTGGCTGCATGAGCAGCAGAGAGAGCCCCACTCGAGGGAACAAGACGAAGAGCAGCGCTGTGAACAAAAATATTGGGATAGAGAGCGAACAGGTCGCTAATAGGAACCCACGACTGATGACGCGTCGGCTGCGCAGGATGCGAGGGACATCCACCGGCAGTCCGGTGCGATCCTTGGCGCCCTGCCTGTAGTTGCCTTCGACCTCACGACGAAGATGACTGAGCACTAGCGCCCCGGGAGCGATGATCAAGAAACCCAAGAAGCAGAGGCCGTACGCCATGCCTCCGCCGAACACCGTACCTGCAACCAGGTGAAGCAGCGCGAGTAGGATAATCTGTTGATCGTGTGCGGCACCGCGCCGCGTCGATAGGCGGATCAGCTGTAGTCCCGCCGCAAACTCGACGGCCACCTGTAGGACATCGAAGCCCCACATCAGGCGTAGCGCTTGACTCGCCAGAAGTGAGAGGGACGCAACGACGCTGAACGTGCGCATCCGCGGGTGCGCTTGCCAGCGCTGGGGGACGAGCATAGCTACAGCCAGACCACTCACAGTGACCGCGACTAGCTTTGGGTCTAGGTCACCGCTGGTCATTAGCGACAGCATGCCCAGCGCTGCCAGAGCGTCGGTCATGATGCGGTGCACAAGGCCGAACCTCATGCTCTAGATGCCCCGTCTTTGTGTTCCGCAGGCCCGACCTCGGCGTGGGTTTCGCCGGCTCCGGGCGGAGGGCTGAGGCGCCCGGCGCTAAAGTATTCACTAGCGGGTGGCGGCGCGTGTATCGGTTCGGCTGGGTCCTGGTGAGTCGGCTCTGGGGGGACGACCCCCGAAGGTGGTTGAATGAGCGCCAGGAACCGCAAGAGCGGGTCGGCGCCGACGCTGCGATCAGCGCGAACTCTGTCCGTTTGGGTGCGTATTGTCACGGCGTCACCGCGCTTGATGTGGGCGACAGCACGGGACGCAATGTCTCGGATCTTCAGCTCGAAGTGGCGTCGCCACTCTTCGGCAGACTCCGAAAGCGGCGGAAGTGTGTCGAGCGTCAGCGTGACGTCGCTCTCGGTCTCCAGCGATCGCTCCCGCACGACGAGCTGATTGGCACTCCTGCGCCAGTAGATTTCGCGAGGTTCGTCACCGTCGCGCATCGGTCGGATCGTTAAGATGTCGTCGCCGTGACCACGATTGAGGTTTCCGTGTCCGCTGACTCGGGTGCCCGCAAGCTTCAACGGCAAGGCGACGGGGTCCACCGCCGGATAGATGATCAGCTCCCCGTCCAAAGAAAGCTCCCGGGACTTCTCAAAGAATCCAAAAGGGAATCGAGTGGCAACGCGAAAACCGACGTGCTGGTCGCGACCGCGCCGGGCGGGAGTGCGGCGGTAGGCCGCGACCTGGGACGAGCCTGGGCTGATCTTGAGAAAGAAGCAGCGCTTGTCAGCTGGCTGCCCACGACGCAGGTCTTCGATCTCGATGGCGTAGCTGGGCATCCGTCGCTTGTGGTTGTGAACTTCAATTTCGACCAGGTGTGGTCGGTTCACTTGCGCGCGCGGGGGCAAGCGGCGCGAGACTGTGAGGTGCCGCAGGCTCATCTCGCTCATTATGCTTGAAACGACAATCAGGGAGAGCAACATCCCAAGCAGCAGGTATAGCAAGTTGTTTCCGGTGTTCACTGCGGCGAACCCGACACCAAAAGTGATTGCGATGAAGTACTTACCCTCGCGCGTGACCTTGAGCTTGCGAGGCAATCGGAACCAACGGCGAAAGCCTGATCGGGGGGTGATCAGGTCTAGCTGTTGTGCTGCCTGAGTGGTTTCCTTCACAGCCTCTCCGGCGGGGCGGGAGCGTCGTCCCTCACAGCGGGACCGGGACGCGCGCGACTAAGTCTCGAAGCGCTGCCTCGGACTCTTGACGGGTGGGGACGTACCCATCCGCGTGCGCGGAGAGGCGCACTCGGTGGGCTAGCAGCGGCGTCGCGATGTCATGGATGTCGTCGGCGATGCAGTAGTTGCGTCCGAGGAGTAAGGCTCGGGCTCGGGCCGCCCGCGCCAGGCTCTTTCCAGCGCGCGGCGAAGCCCCGAGGCTGAGGTGAGGACTGCTGCGAGTCGCGGTGATCAGTGCCTGCAGGTAGGTCGCGAGGGAGTGGTCTATACGGACCTGGTCGACCGCGTCTTGCAGTTGCACCAAGTGAACTGGGGTCATGACGGGTTCGACCTGCTTCACGCGGTCGGTTTCTGGCTCAAGAATGATCCGGGTCTCGACATGGGGCGGAGGGTACCCGATGCTGATGCGAACCATGAAACGGTCGAGCTGCGACTCCGGGAGCGGGAAGGTCCCGGCGAAGTCCTGAGGATTCTGAGTGGCTAGAACAATGAACGGCTTCGGCAGCGGTATGGCCGTCCCCTCCAAAGAAACCTGGTCGTCGTTCATCGCTTCGAGCAGGGCTGACTGGGTGCGGGGGCTGGCGCGATTGATCTCGTCTGCTAGCAGCACGTGAGTGAAGATCGGGCCCTTGCGGAGCTGGAACTCGGAGGTCCGTTGGTCGAAAATCGACACGCCGAGTAGATCGCTCGGCAGCAAGTCACTGGTGAATTGTACGCGGGTCATGTCGGCGCCGACGGCTTTGGCCAAGGCGCGCGCTAGCGTGGTCTTGCCTACGCCCGGCACATCCTCAATCAAGATGTGTCCGCGGGCGAGCAACGCGGTCAGCGCCAGCTCGACGACCTCAGGCTTGCCTTCAAGCGCGGCCTCTACCGCCGCTCGTAGGTCCGCTAGCAACTCACGCCTCTCATCGGTGGCCGTAGAGGCGAAAGACGACCTTGGGGGCATGGT
>JBDKJZ010000484.1:0-4511 GCA_039796375.1 Pseudomonadota bacterium | reverse complement strand
CAGCTATCTCCAGCGTGCGGGCTACGTGGCGGCCTTTGTGGTGCTCGTACTCGGGGTGCTGCTAGGCAAGGTGCTCAGCCGTGGTACGGACGCTATGGCTGAGAGCGACCGGGCGTTTTCGCGAGGAGATCTGAGCGCCGCGCTCGAGCAGGCCACGGTCGCTTCGGAGGCATATGTCCCGTGGGCTCCACACCTGGTTGCCGCTGAGGCCCGGCTGCGCGCGCTGGCCCTGGGGGCCGAATCCACGGGTCAAAGGTACTTGGCGCAGCGGGCGTGGTCCGCATTGAGATCGTCGCGGATCCAAGTCGCGCACCCTTGGACCTCGCTGACAGAACCTTTTGACCAGGGGCTCCGCGACGCGAACAGCGCGCTCCCGGACCTGCTGCAGCCAGCCGTTCCGGTGCGCGCCGGCGACTCGATCGAGGATCGGGAGACGGCGCTGTTGTCCGTTCGGCAGGCTTACCAGCGAGACGTGCTCCCGCGGATACCCTTACTGGTTGGCCACACCTTAGGAATGTTGCTGCTGCTACTGGCCGGTACAGCCGCGTGTTTTAGTGCTCGGTTCCCGACACTTTGGGTCTGGTCAACTGGCGGCATGGGGGTCGCATTCTGGATCCTGGCCGCGCTGGGGGCGTAGCCCTTTGAGACCACCATCGTGCTCTTGACCGACGCCCTTCGCGCCTTCCTTGAATACCTTGAGGGGGAGCGCCGAGTCTCGCCGAACACGCTGTTGGCCTATCGTCGCGACCTAGAACAGCTTAATTCGTTCGTTATGGCGCGCTGCGGGGAAGCCTCGAGGATCAGGTCCATTGATAAGAGGCTGCTCCGCGGCTGGCTGGGTGAAATGAGTCAGCGGATCCAGCCGGAGTCGATCAATCGAAAACTGGCAGCCGTGCGGACCTTCTTTAGATTCTTGGAGCGGAGTGGCTGCGTCGAAGAAAACCCGGCTCTGCTCGTCTCCGGGCCGAAGCTCGGCACTCGTCTACCGGGGTTCCTTGGTGTTGACGCGGCGGCACAGGTTGTGGAGGCGCCGCGGGATTTTCCACTGGAATTGCCCTACCAGTGTCGTGACTCGCTCGTCCTTGAACTGCTATACGGCTGCGGCCTTCGCGTCAGCGAGCTACGGAACCTAGATATTGAACACTTCGACCAAGAAGCAGGGCTTGTGCGCGTGGCCGGAAAAGGAAATAAGGAGCGCCTCGTGCCAGTAGGCCGACCTGCTTGGCAGGCTCTAAACACTTACCTGGCGGTGCGGGCCGAGCTGAAGCATCCAAAGACGGGCGGGCAAGATCCACGCGCCTTGATCCTCAACCGTTTCGGCAATCGACTCACAGTCAGGAGCATTCAAGCATTGGTGCATCGCTACGGCGCTATTGGCGCCGGACGGGCCGACTTGCATCCCCACGCTCTGCGGCACTCTTGCGCGACTCATATGTTAGAAGGCGGCGCGGATCTCCGCGCAATCCAGGAGTTTTTGGGCCATTCTAGTCTATCCACAACCCAGCGATATACGCACTTGTCATTGGATCAGTTGCTCAAGGTCTACGATCAAAGCCACCCACTGGCCTCCCTCGCGAAGCGGCAGGGCGCCGTCGCGCAGGGAACCAAGCGGTCCCTGACTGAGGCGCTTGACGATGCCTGACTTCGGTTCTTCCGAGCCATCGCCCCGGGCTCGACCCGTGGACTCGTGGTCTCAGCGGCTCCTACTGAGTGTTGTTTCTGCGAGTGTTCCGTGGGGCCTCTTGGTCGTGTTTGAGGCGAGCGCGGTCCAGGCACCTGAGACCAGTCGCTGGGGAGTGTGGGTCACGCTTGCGGGTCTGCTTGCGTTGCCCTGCTTGATGACCGCGTTGGTTGCAGGTTGGATTTCAGCTGTCGCTCAGCCGCTCAACGAGTTGGGCCTTCTGGGCTTGTCGAAGCTCCGGGGGACAGCTGCGGCTAGCTGGGCGATTACGCTGCCCGTGGGGCTACTCTTGTGGTGGGTGCTTGTTGCCCGTGCCGCCCTCGGCCTCCTCCAGAGTGGGTTGTCACCGCTGTCTTTTGGGGCCGTCCTGGCGCTGACAGCTCTCGGCCTTTTCGCCCTACTGTTTGGGGCCGCTCGCAGGGTGGCCCAGCTGATTTCGGTGCACCTACCGGCGTCCGTAAATGCGCAGGCGCTATGGATGGGCTCCGCGTTGTGCGCGGCAGCGAGCTTCTTCAGTTTGGTCTTGCTGGGCAATACCGGCGGCGGAGAACAAGGCTGGCTGCTCTTCGGCACCCTCAGGCGCGAGGAGTTGGATCTGCGCGCCCCGAGTTACCTGCTGCTGACAGCCTTGCTTGCGTATCAGCTGCCAGCGTTGGTCGCTTGGGTGCCGAGTGTCCTTCGGCGAGCCAGTCCATTCTTGGCGTTGCCGCTCTGGGGCCTGGGTTTGTTGCCAGTGGCGTCCAGTTTCTTGTCTGATGTGGAGCTTCGCGCTGGGGTCGAACGGGGCAGTGCCCTAGCCAGCGTGAGTCTCCGCGTGCTGCAGCGTGTGACCGATCGAGATGGTGACGGCGCTTCGAGCCGTTTCGGTGGTGGCGACTGCAACGACCTAGACGCCCAGGTCTACCCTGGGGCTATCGATCTGCCGGCAAACGGTGTCGACGAGGACTGCAGTGGTAGCGACCGGCAAGCGCCGGCTCGTTCGGCACCGGCGGCTCACGTCGCGGCCACTGCCGCTGCCAGCGCGCGCGATGACCTCAATCTATTGTTCGTGACAGTGGATACCCTGCGCTTCGATCTTGGCTACATGGGTTACCCTCGGAAGATTAGCCCCAATATCGACGCCCTCGCTGCTCGTAGTGTGACGTTCGAGCAAGCCTACGCGCTCGCCTCCTATACGAGTAAGAGCTTGGGTCCACTGCTTGTGGGGAGATACGGGACGGAGACCCATCGGGGGTGGCTGCACTTCAACCGTTATCCAAAGGAAGACGTGATGGTTCAGGAGCGGCTTCAAGCTGCCGGGATTCACACCGTCTCGGTTCAAGCCCATTGGTACTTCACACCCGAGTACGGCATCGGGCGCGGGTTCGACGTGCAGGACACGAGCGCCGCGCCCGCGAAGCCCCAGGGAGAGGGCGATCGCAGCGTGAACAGCGACACGCTCACAGACGCCGCGATCTCTCAGCTGAAGTCTCTAGAGGCCAGCGGACAGCGCTTCTTTATGTGGGTGCACTATCTAGACCCGCATGCCGAGTACGTCCCCCACGCTGAGTTCAATTTCGGTAGGAAGGGACGGGACCTCTATGACGGAGAGGTCGCCTTCACCGATCATCATGTGGGACGGCTGTTGAAGACACTTGCGGAGAGTCCTCTCAGTAAGAACACCGCTATCGTACTAACAAGTGATCACGGCGAGGCGTTCGGAGAGCACGGGCTGATCCGCCATGGGTTCGAGCTGTGGGAAGAACTCGTCCGAGTGCCGCTGATCTTCTACGTTCCCGGCACCAAACCTCGGCGCGAGCCCGTACGGCGTGGAGCTATCGACCTCGCGCCGACCTTCCTGGAACTGTTCGGCGTCGAGCAGCCTGGCGGCGAACAAGCGTTGAGCGGTCAGTCGATGTTGTCCGATGTGCTGCGGCCCGACGGGCACGAAGTCACCCCGCGCCCGATCTTCATCGATATGCAGGCGGGCCCCTACAACAGCGAGCGTCAGGCTTGGATCAGCGGTGACACGAAGCTTGTCACCAGCAGCGGTCGTCCGCTGGGGATCTACGACTTGAAGAATGACCCAGGTGAGACCCGAAACTTGGTTAAGGACAAGGACCTCACACGGCGGTCACTCGACGAAGTCAACGCGTTTAAAGATGGCCTGCGCCACGTCTTGGTGAAGCCGACCAAGTAGCTTGTCAAACGCACCGTTGCGCGGTCTTTCTTGGGAGGGCTCGTGCCCATCACGGATGTCTGGGATACCTTACTCGGAGTCCAGTAGCGTCGATGAAGCCAGCAGGCCTGGGAGCCCGCCCGTATGGATGAACAGCGCTCGCTTGGGCTTCGAGGCTAGTTGAGACAAAGCGTACAACGCCTTGCCTGAGTATACGGGATCGAGCACCAGGCCCGTTCGGGTAGCGACCTCCCTCAAGAAGTGTTTTTGCGGCGCACTCATGACCCCGTAGCCGGGGCCCTGAAACTCATCGCTGATCCGCAGAGGGACCGCGGGGCCAAGGTCCGGGCGCAGCGCACGCGCGTCGGCGATGAGGTTGGCGACTACTCGCTCGAAGTAGTGCCGATCATCACACACGGCAATGGCATGGGCGAGCGGCGCGAGCCCGGTGGCTCCCAGCCCGAGAGCGATGCCCGCGGCGGTGCCACCCGAACCACAGGCGAACACCACCTGGTCGAACTTCTCCGGCACCAATCCTACACGCGGCTGCTCAGACACCTCGACCATGGCGTCGACGTATCCAAGCGCTCCGAGCCCGTTCGAGCCCCCCTCGGGAATCAGGTACGCTTTGCGACCCACGCGTGCTTGCCCGGCCTGGACCTCGCGAAGGAG
>JBDKJZ010000483.1:0-4514 GCA_039796375.1 Pseudomonadota bacterium | reverse complement strand
CGTCGGACGTGTCGTCGCTCGGAACGACGTCATCAGGCTCTTCAGAGAGTGGAGGGTCTGCCTGCCCACAAGCCGCTGTCGCGACTGCGGCGAGACAGAAAATGAGCAGCGCGCTCTGCTGAATGCGCGAAGGTTTTAAGCTGCACTTCATAAGTCGACCTCTTGCTGGCCTAAGACTAGCGTTACTTTTTGGTTTTCGTTGCGAGCTCGGACGGCCTCGAGCAGGGCGCGGGGGCTGGTGCTCTTCTTGAGCACTACTGAGTATACCGCTTCTTGCAGGACACCGGCACGCACTGTTTCTAGAGAGATGAGACTGTGCTCCTCAAGATGCTCTGCGAACGGTGTCTCAAAAGCGGCCTCAAAGTCATGATCGACCGGAAAGCGAACCCGCAGGATACGTTCAGTGACCTCTTTTGAAAACATGTTCAACTTCGACATCGCGATGATGAACGAGGTGATCAGGGTCGTCGCGAAGGTGGCCAGCGCGTAAAAACGCGTCCCCACGGCCATACCTACCGCCATGACCAAGAAGATAAACCCCACGTCGCGGGTCTCTTTCATGGCGTTGCGGAAGCGGATGATCGAGAGGGCACCCACGAGCGCGAACGCGCGGGCGATGTTCGAGCCGATGATCAGCATGATCAGCGAAACCACCGTGCCCATGATCACCAGGGTGTGCACGTACGATTGCGAGTAGGAGACGCCCCGGTGGGTGTAGCGGTAGACCCACCCGACGACCAACGACAGCGCCAGGCTGAGGCAAAGCGCCCAGGTGACGTCGAATAGGGTGAGGTTGGCGGAAAGATCGCCGGAGCGTTCGAGGTCTTTGATCAGCTCGTCCATGGTACTTTACTTGTTGGGGGCGGTATCGCTTTCGGCCTCAGGGGGCAAGAATGCCTCGCTCGCGCTGGGTCCGATAGAGAATGGGAGGATGTTGATGTTCTTGAGCTTGGCCAGGCCGGCGCAGTACTTGCTGACGCGGCGCAGTTGACAACGGTGGCGCCCAAGCAGACTCATGAGCCAATCCGGAACGGTCTCGTTCGCTTTGACCTCCATGATGCACCAGTCCGGCGCGAGGAAACGTCGATTCGGAGCGTCGGCGTTGACTTCCAGGGCGGTGATGCGACTGCTGACGTCGGTGTCAAAGGTGACGCGCAGACCCGCGTTCTCCAGCTCCCCCTCCCACGCGACTCGATGGTAGGCGGTGATGGCGGTCGGCTGTAGGTGAAGGCTGTGGGCCAAAAATGTCACCTCACCCGCGACCTGGGTATCCATCTCATCGAGCCCCTTCGGGTCGAATTGCCCCACGCACAACGCCTGCGCCTGCTCGAGAGGGAGCACGATGCGACGTTTCTGCACCGTCCGGTTCACCCGTTGTTTGATCTCCACCAAGCCCTGGGTCACAGAGGCCAAATCAGCGTTTGGGTAGATCCGCAGGCGCACCTTGCGCCGGAAGCGAATACCCTCGACCTTGGCCCAGAAGCAGGTCAGATCCGGACTGTCATAGTAGAGGCTGACTAGGCGGTAGCCAGACTCGCCGCCATGAGCGTCGCAGCGCATGTGGAGCTTGAGCTCTTCTTGTATCGCTAGACACTCAGAGAGTGGCAACACGTACTTAAGCTCGTAACGGTTGAAGCGACGGATCATGGTCTGGTGACTTCTGATGGTTCGCAAACAACGTCTAGCTTGACTCCAATTCTAGAGGCGTCCTTGGGGAATTTGTGCCCCTCGAAACGCACCAAGATGAGCTCATTCTCAGTCACGGGCGGTAGTTGAATCGCGAGGGGACCGGCAGCCGTGACGTGGACCCGCTCTGTCCAATTGGCCCCCTGAACGTTCAGGGGGAAGGGCATCAGGCCTGGCTCAGTGTGGACACCCAGCTGGAGCTTCGTGCAGGCCGTCGACTCTTGGGTCCGGATGATCGTCGCCTGGGGGACCTGAAGCCAGCCTTGCCAGTTCCGCGCACTGATCACGCCGATTGTTCGACCGCCCAGAAGCGCTGAGGCGAGCTCCGGATACTTGCGCATGTTCCGCGCAAGGAGTTGCTCATCCGCAGGCGCCAGCTGAGTGACCTCTCCGATCTTCAGACGGTGGTGCAAGGTCCACACTCGATCCAGTTCAGGTCGCCTGAACCCCCACACAAAGAACGCGAGAGTTAGGCCAATGGAGGCGACCAAGCAGACGAAGCCCAGGGTTGGCCAAGGGGAGCGCCCAGAAGTTGCGGAAGCGGCCAGCGGCGTCACGGTCGCGCCTCTCTGTTGTCCGGGATTTCCGTGTCAGTACTTTCCGGGTCAGGAGCGGTTTTCACCCGTTGGGGTGCCGGAAACTCAGCGGCGTGTGCCGCAAGCGATGACCAATCCGGCAGGCGCAAGACGTTGTCGCGTAGGTGGGAGAGGCTGCCGGGGGTGGGCAGACCGGCGTGAATGATTCCCCGGTCAAGCACGTCTTTCTTTTTGTCCTTTCGCTCGATCGGACGTGCGCTTGCGACAACGAAGACATCGTCAGCGAACAGCTCGCTCTTTCCAGCGTAGCGGACCGTCCGTGAGTAAGCACGAACGCCGATGGCGGTTCCAAAGAGCACGCTACCTGCGAGATCGACGCTGGAGCCGTTCTTTGCCAGCGCGCCCGTGGCGCAGTTGGCGATGAGGCTGCCACGAACCGAGACCCGACTCTCCTCACCGGCGGAGATTCCGTTGCCGGAGCAACCGAAGACTTGGCTGTCGCTCACCCGCACTTGGCTGCCCATGCTGTCGACGGCGTCATCCCCGATGCGGCGAAGGGTCACCCGCTGCAGCTCAGCCGAGGCGAACTCAAAATCGAGAGCATCGGCGGCCGCGCTGTGAATCAAAGTATCGGAGATCGATATCTCTTCGGTGTACGCGGCGTGAATGACGTCACCATCTCCGCTGTTGTCTCCAGCTTCCACGTGAGTCAGTCGTATGTTCTTGGTGTCCTGAAGATTCAGCATGCCGCCAAACGAGGCCTGCCGCCAAGTGGGGCTAGACCCGCCCGAGATGCGAACGTGCTCAAGAGTAGAACCTTCGGTTTGTTGTCCCTGGAACGCGATCCCTCCCCAGGGTTCGCTGTCCATCGAACGGACTTCAATCGGCGCGTCTCGTTCGCCAGCAAACTGTGTTGGGCCTTGGAAGATGAGTGACGTCCCCGCCGCCATCCGCAGTGTTGTCCCGGCTGCAACGCGTACGCTCTGGTGCTGTCCGAAGACACGTGTTTCCTTGACCTCGATCAGGCCTGGACCCAGCGTCACGACCTCAGGTCGTGTGCGTCTCAGCTGCCAGGGGTGGACCGAAGCGGTCCCCGCGTCCAACGTCGGCACTGCATTCGCTGCCGGCCTCGGATGAATTGTTTCTAGCTGGGCATGGGTGGCCTCCTGAGAAAAAATTCGCGCGCCGGTCGCCAGGTGATCTGCCTCAAGCTGTAGGTCCGCAAGCGCGCAGCTTGTTTCCAGGACGTAAGGGTAGAGCTCAGGTCGCAATGCGCTTCGAACGTCGCCACGGCTAGGGTCGGGATCGCTACGCAGGACGAGCTGGGCGCCAGGCACGAGCTCAGCGGGTCTCAATAACCGCCCGTGGGGGGTGTTTACGAGCGACGTCACTGGGGTGAGGTGCGTGGCAAGCGGGGCCGCATTTTGCCGAGTGCCAGAAGCAGATTCTGCAAGGGGCGCCTCAAAGAGTTGCCAGATAGGGGCGGCGCAGCCGGCTGCCAAGCGCACGGTCGCCGCGAGGATGCGCGCGCCGCCATGTCCGTCTACGACGACGTTCACGCGGTATCGGTACGCAAGCGCCTCGTTATCTTCGTGCGGCGTGGGGGTCGGTGTGGTTTGGGCTTGCGGCTCCGCTTGGTACGCGACGAACAATGGGTTCGCCTCCAAAGCGTCCACCAATTGAGCGTGCCGGTGGCGATAGGTGGTCAGCTCAGACTCGAAGACTAGGGCCGCCTTTTCCAAGCTCAACGGGCGCATCATGCGCCGGTGAAATGCGTCCACGCGCGGCAACATTCTGTACGCGGACCAGTGCGGGTCCCTGAGAAGATCGGGGGCGATCTTCTCCATCATCGCCTTGCCCCGGCTTTCCACCTCGTTTGGGGCGCCCTCGGTCGTCAAGAACTGGTACAAACGCCGGTCGCGATACGTCAAATATCCCGGAGATAGCTTGAGCCGCAGCGTGATCGGGCTCTCGACGAGATTGAAGTGCGGGTCACCTTGAAATCCGCGGAAGTTCCAGGCCACGGGCTCCCAGCGGCCCCGATATGGATCGAAGTAGTATTTGTGGTTCTCCCTAAAGTCGTGTTGGTCACCGCCAAACGCCACGTCAAGCAATTCAAACTGCGAGAACGCTTCTATGTCGACTTCGTTGGCTAAGAAGTCAGCGAACTGTTCATGGGTACCATGGGTGACCAAGGACAAGAAGCGATCGAGCTCCCGGGTGTCTGCTTTGTCCTCCGCGCTATCGGTTCGGCTCGCGACTTTCTTCCAGTTGGCGGAGCCATCCCAGAGG
>JBDKJZ010000482.1:0-4542 GCA_039796375.1 Pseudomonadota bacterium | reverse complement strand
GACCGGATCTTGCCCGGAATGGATGATGAAATCGCGAAGGAAGCCCAGAAGGTACTGAGCAAACAAGGCTTCGTGTTCCGCTTGGGGGCGAAGGTGGTGGGCGCGCGCCGTGAGGGTGGCCGCTGCGTGGTTGAAGTCGAAGGAGCCGAAGCGATTGATTGTGACCGCGTATTGCTCGCGGTTGGTCGCTTGCCGAACACAGGAGGGCTCGGCCTCGAAAACGTGGGTATCACGCTCGGGAAGCGCGGTATTATCCCCACCGACGTACACTTCCAGACCAGTTGCCCGGGGATCTACGCCATCGGTGACGTGATCGCAGGCCCGATGCTTGCCCACAAGGCTGAGGAAGAGGGCATCGCGTGTGTCGAGCGCCTGGTCACGGGCTACAGTCATGTCAACTACGACGCGATTCCGGGGGTGGTCTACACCCATCCTGAAGTGGCAAGTGTCGGTAAAACAGAACAGGAACTGCAGCTCGCCGGTGTCGCATACAACAAAGGAGTGTTCCCGTTTCAAGCGAACGGTCGAGCCAAAGCGCTGAACGACGTTGAAGGACGAGTCAAAGTCCTCGCCGACAAGACGACGGATCGCCTCTTGGGCGTCCATATCATCGGTCCTCGCGCCGGTGATCTTATCGCCGAAGCTGCCGTGGCTATCGAGTTCGGAGCTAGCGCTGAAGACCTGGCGCGTGCTTGCCACGCCCATCCGACTCTCGCTGAAGCCGTGAAGGAGGCCGCTTTGGCGGTCAGCGGTCGGGCCATTCATATCTAGTCGCTGCGGGGCCGTCCCGCTCGCTGCAGGCGCTTGCCGCCTTGGTCTGGACGGAGCTCAACGCTGACACTTTCGGGCGGCCGCAGCGTGCGCCTCACAGAACTATTCGTTCGGCGCCTCAGGAAGTAGCGCTGGGGCGTTCGGCGGCTGATTCCGAAAGAACGCCTTCACGTAGAAGACAACAATCGCCAATGAACCCCAGAGCAGCGCGACCACAACACCGCCATCGACGATGCCGCGCCACGGTTGCGGTACCTGTCGCAGCAGGAGGATAAAACAGAGCACCATCAGCGTCGTGCCCCAGGCTAGAATTTTTCCACGCTTGGAGGCGTGAAAGAAACCCATGCAGAATAGGGGCGCGAGCAGGACGTGAAGGGGCTTCGGGTGGTGCGCCAGATATAGGGCGCGGACGACGACTCGCGGCGCGAAGCGCAGCTGAAACGCACGGTATCCTTCGCCGTAGGCGCTCAGTGCGATCCAGCTAAGGCACAGCCCCCACTGGAGGGCCGTCAGGTCCATTTGTTGGGCCTCCCACGCGAGTGCTCCCAGTCGCCAAGTTGCTTGAGCGAGCAAGAGGAGCACCCCGGCGACACCCCAGGTTCCGATGAGCAGGGGCAGACCTCGGAGGGCGCGACTCGTGGAAAGATCACTTGTACTCACGACGGCGGGTCTCTAGCAGCTCGCGGGGTGGATTCACAGTCGCGACCATCTTCCGCGCCAGAGCAGCCCACCGAAAAGCGAAACCGTGAGCCTGCGACTTCCAACCCAATGGGGGTGTCGCGGGGCCGCGCGCTCCGGCATTGCCAAACGGGGAGAGTGCGATGTGCGCCGGGGCTCAGCGTCCTCCGCCCTTGCCGCGCCGTGCCTGTTGGACACGGCTGAGGCGGAGCTCGATTTCGGCGAGCAAGGCGTAGGCTTCGCGCCAAGGGCCTTGTCGTCTGGCGACCAATCCATGCAGCCAGAGACGCCCGAAGCTAACCACAGAGTGACTCAGCCCATCGCGCTGCAGTTGTTCACGCAGACCCAGCACTAGCGAGGCCGTCATTGTGGGGCTATGGGCGTCAAACAGTACGCGCAGCGACTGCCAGCCCGCAGTGTCGTCTTGGGCTGTTATCGCCACGCCTTGCAGCGCGCGCGCGAGCACGCGTTCGGGGTCACGCTCCCAGAATACCTCTAGGGCTGCCCTGTCCTGGTGCTGTGCTGCTCCCCGAACTGCCCGATCGAGGTGGCGATGAGGCAACGCTTCTGCCCCGTCCCGACCTAGGGCTCCTGGAAGCTCACCGTGCTCAACTGGGAGTTTGTGAGCTAGAAGGACCAGCCAAGCGTCGCTCGACAATAGGTCATATGGGGGTGGAGTCACTAGGGGGTGATCCACCTCGAGCAAGCGGTCGAAGACCTCGCCCGGAAGGTGAGGCCAGAGCAACCCAGCCTGCGGCCCCGCGCTCTCAAAGATCCGCGTCTGTGGGACGTTCGCTTCGAGCCAGCTTGTCCATGCGACTGCCGCCAAAGTGGGCCACTCCTCAACTCGACGAGATGCCGCGCCGAGCCCATGCGCGAAGCTTTCCAGTTGCTGCCAAGTAGCGAACGAGCTGGCTGCATCGATCTTCTTGTGCAGCGCGATAGGGTGATTCAGTGCGCCTTGCCGCTCGGGAGTGGCATCGATCACTCGTGAGACCATGTCCATTGCGTCGAACACCCACCCGCTCGTCGGCTCCGACTCCAAGTGCGCGGCAATGGACTCGATGGCCAATCCGAGGTCGACGAGCGAGACAGCGTCTAGCCTCTCCCATGGGTTCAGCCAGCCGAGCGCTCGAGTCTCGAGGCTCTGCGCCTCCTCCGTGAGCGCCCACACCGAGAGCAACCACGCACCCAGGGCCTCGGACTGCAGCTGCGAGTCAATGAAACGCGGATACAGGCGACCGCCCAAATCCAGACTGAACTGCGCCTGCAACTCAACCAACGCTGCGAGTTGTTCCGGTTCGAACTCCGCACCGTTCAAAACGGCTCTTCCAACTGCGCAGACCAGCGTCTCCAGCGCCATGACGAACCCGGGGTGCGCGTCATGGTCATCGAGCTCAATCAGTGAATCGAGAAACTCTGGTTCAGCCCGCGCAGCTCGCTCAAACACGAGGCGCCGAATGCGATCTTTGGCGTGAGACCGGAGGAGCGCTTCTCCCCACTCGAACGGCGAGTCGCTCAGGACCGCGTTTTCAGCTCGGTCTCGCGCAGCCAGGCCAAGCCAACGTGGCGAAAGGCGGAACATGCCGCCGCCGTCCGGCTCAAGGACTCTGGCTGACAAGAGCGCTCGCACGACCCTGAACGAGCCCGGCGGAACGTCCGACAAGGCTTTCTCTAGTTCGCTAGCCGTGACTCGCGTTCCCGCTCGGGCCAGTGATACGCTCGTCCACTCCACGTCAACGCTCCGTTGGAATTCTACTGGGACCAGCTCCATCCATTCGTCGTGTGTTCGGGCGGCTTCCCAAGGCAGGGGGGAGTCCGTCAGTGCTCGCTTCGCCATGCCCACGAGCACGTCGAACCCGAGCTTCTTCAGCCACTGGGCTTCGGCGCTCCCGGCGAGGCTGGCGTCGATCAGGCGCCGCTCCATGAATTCGGACGCAAGCTGGTGAATCGGGCGGCCCCTCAGCTTGGCCACACCGATCTCATCCAGCACGCCTGCCAATCCAAGGGCGGTCTGGAAGCAGTCCACGACCCCGGACTTCACTGGGCCTTCGAACCACCGCAGCGCGAGCTCCCGATTGAAGTGTCCGTCACGGGGTAGCCGCTCGTGTAGCCAATCAAGAAGTGGTTCGAGGAAGCTGCTGACAGCCGGCGGCTGAACCACCTGCCAGCCGGTCCCCGGCTTGGAGCGGAGCCCCTTAGTAGCGATGCAGAGCCCATCCCGTGCCGGCAGCTGGGCCGGGTGGAGGTCACCCTGCAACTCAACAAACAGGGGGCCAGGAGAGTCCAGGTGACCGAGCGCCTCCTCCCAAGTCCGGACGACGATGCAGCGCGCGAGTTCCCTCGTCCTGAGCCACGCCGCCACCAACGGAACGCCGTCGCCCGAGTCTGCGTTCCAAATCAGGCGGTTCCACTGGCTGGGCCTACCTACGCTCTCGGGGATCCCTGGAGGAAGCCATTCCTCGCTGAGCTCGATCGGACGAGCGATCGCGACGTCCCATAGGCGCCACCGGGCACGGTCCTCGTCCGCTCGCTCCAGCGTCTTCTCGAGCGCAGCTTGGATCACGCCTAGCGGGCATGTGAGCACCAGACTCAGGACGGTCTGGGCTTGCGGTCTATCGACGAGCCATTCCAGTTCGATGCCGCGGTCAAACTTGCTGAAGAGCGCGGCAAGACTACGAGGCTGCGGCTGGATCCCCGGGGGCCACTCCTTGCGCGCCAAGCAAGCGCGAGCCAGGGCCCCGTAGCTGCTGTGTCGGGGCTCCGCGTGAGCCATCAAGCCCCTCAGCCATCCCATAGGTGCCTCGCCCAACTAATAGCTGCAAAGACTGATTCGGCGGTCGGAGGTATACGAACGCGCAGAGACTCGCGTGTCCAGTGATCAGCGACACTGCACGCACTTCGCGTGGCGGATGCTCCGCCTGCATGAAGATGCATTCCAGGGAAGTCCATGGACATCAGAGATGCATTAAATCGCATATTGCTAGCAATATGCAAATTTATGCGAACATTGCGCGTCCAATTGGCTACCACTTCGGACCTCACTGCGCGGAATCGCCTAAAATCCACATAAATGCATAATGCAAATCTAGA